>NZ_JAYSFE010000040.1:0-35016 GCF_041913585.1 Allostella sp. | reverse complement strand
GCCCACTCGGTCCAGGTGAAGACGCCCCGCTCGTGCAGGCGCACCGCCATGGCGAAGGCGGCGGCCTCCCACGGCGCCCGGAATACCGGCCCGTCCGCGTCCCGGGGGATGGCGGGCGAACGCGCGAGGTCGGCCGTCATTGCGCCGGCTCCAGATAGGGGTCCCAGAGGTCGACGACGACGCGGTCGACCGGCGAGGCGTCCGGCCCCCACAGGGTGCGGGCGGCGAAGGAGACGGCATAGCAGCGCTCGGGCGCTTCGCCGCGGCCCATCCCGTTCATGTCCGGGAAGACCTGGTGGCCATGGTCGCGCTCGACGACGCCGACATGGCCGCGGACATAGCGCGGCATCCGGGTGTGGCCGCGCGGGTGCAGGTTGCGGACCCGGACCGCGTCGCCCGGCCGGAAGCGCGGCGGGAGGCCGGTCTCGCGCCGGGCGCAGGCACCCTTCGCCAGGATCGCCGGCACCCGCTCGGCCGGCACCGCCGCGACCGGCCCCGGGCCGGCCGGCCGTCCGCTCGCCAGCTCGTCGGCCGTGACCAGGCCGCGCTCG
Source organism: Allostella sp. (assembly GCF_041913585.1). Taxonomy (NCBI): domain Bacteria; kingdom Pseudomonadati; phylum Pseudomonadota; class Alphaproteobacteria; order Rhodospirillales; family Allostellaceae; genus Allostella; species Allostella sp. Next base: position 34,465 of record NZ_JAYSFE010000040.1, on the reverse strand, counting down.
ACCAGCAGGCGCTGCAGCCCGCGCAGCCAGTGCTCGTAGTAGGTGGCGTTGAGGTAGGTGACGGGGCTGGTGTCCTCGCGGGCGAAGCGGGCCATGTCGATGTTCCAGCGGCCGAGCATGCCGGCGGCGAGCGTCACCGCGAAGGCGCGGCGCTCCCATGGGTGGTGGAAGAGCGGCTCGTCGGCCTCGCGCACCACCGGCCCGAAGCCGTCGACGCCGCCGAGATCGTGGGCGCCGTTCATGCCGCGACCTGCGCCGGCAGAAGCGGCTGGCCGACGCCGATCATCGAGTCGCGGGTGACGAGTTCGGCCAGCGCCGCCTCATCCATGCCCGCGCTGCCGGGCGGCCGCTCGGGCAGCACGAGGTAACGCAGCTCGGCCGTCGAGTCCCAGACCCGGACCGCGCGGTCCTCCGGCACGGCGACGCCGAACTCGGCCAGTACGGCGCGCGGCTCGCGCACCGCGCGGGCGCGGTAGGGGGCGGCCTTGTACCAGGCGGGCGGCAGGCCCAGCACCGGCCAGGGGTAGCAGGAGCAGAGCGTGCAGACGACGAGGTTGTGGACCTCCGCGGTGTTCTCGACCACGACCATGTCCTCGCCCTGGCGGCCGGTGAAGCCGAGCTCGGCGATGGCGGCCGTGGCATCCCGCAGCAGCCGCGCCTTGTAGGCGGGGTCGCTCCAGGCGCGGGCGACGACGCGGGCGCCGTTGCGCGGCCCGACCTTGGTCTCGTAGGTCTGGATCAGCAGTTCGAGCGCCGCGGGATCGACCAGTCCCTTGTCGACGAGCAGCGATTCCAGCGCCTTGACCCGGAGCTCCACCTCGCTCCAGCGCTCCTCGTGGTCGTGGTCGTGGTCGTGGTCGTGGTCGTGGTTGTGGTCGTGGTGGGCAGCCATGGCTCGGATCTCCCTCAGCCGCGCTTGCGGGCCAGCGTCAGCCCGTCGCCGATCGGCAGCATGGCGAGCGTGACGCGCTCGTCGCCGTGCAGCTTGGCGTTCAGCGCCCGCAGCGCCGTCGTGTTCGCGTCGGTGCGGGCGGGGTCGGCGACGGCGCCGCTCCACAGCACATTGTCGATCAGGACGAGGCCGCCCGGCCGCAGCAGCGTCAGGCAGCGCTCGTAGTAGCCGTCGTAGTTGGGCTTGTCGGCATCGATGAAGGCGAGGTCCCACCGGCCGGCGCCACCCTCTGCCAGGAGCGCGTCGAGCGTCGCCAGCGCCGGCCCGAGCCGCAGGTCGATGCGGTCGGCGACGCCCGCCATCTCCCAGTGCCGGCGCCCGATGGCGGTCCATTCCGCGCTGACGTCGCAGCACACGAGGCGGCCGTCGGGCGGCAGCGCCTGGGCGACGGAAAGGGCGCTGTAGCCGGTGAAGGTGCCGACCTCGATCGCCCGGCGGGCACCGGTCAGTTCGACCAGAAGGGCCATCAACGCGCCCTGCTCCGGGGAGATCTGCATCAGCGCCCCCGGCACCGACTGCGTCGCCGCGCGCAGCGCCTGCTGCGCCGGCGTCTCGCGCAGCGACACCGACAGCAGATAGTCGCGGAGGTGCTCGGTCATCGGCAGCAGGCGGGCGGACATGCGGGGGGCGGACCGGGATGTGGGAGACGAGGAACCATGATGCCAGACGACGCGGCCGGTGCCCACCCGGTCCCGCGGACGGGGCGGGCGTCATCGGACCGACGCTCGTTCCGTCATCGAAGCGGGACAGGTTGCGGCGCATCCGAACCCACCCGGAGATGACGATGCGAACTTCCATCGCCGCCGCCCTGGCGCTCGCCGCCGCCGCGGCGGCGCCGGCCGCGGCCCAGGGCGACCCGCGCCCGCCGCTCCATATCGGCGTGCAGGGCAACCCGGCCCTGTTCGACCCCGCGCACGCCTTCAGCAACGTCGCCTGGCGGGTCAACCACAACATCTTCGACACCCTGATCGCCATCGACTTCGATGCCGATTTCGCCCTGGTGCCGGGCCTGGCGACGGCGTGGCAGCGGGTCGACGCGCGCACCCTCGACGTTACCCTGCGCGAGGGCGTGCGCTTCCACAACGGCGACCTGCTGACGGCCGAGGACGTCGCCTTCACCTTCGGCGTCGAGCGCATGCGCGGCGAGAACGCGCCGCTCTTCGGACAGACCCGGCCCTTCCTCGGCAACCTCGAGAGCGTCGAGGCGATCGGCCCGAACCGGGTGCGCTTCGTCAGCCGCGGGCCGGACGCGCTGCTGGAGCAGCGTCTGGCGATGTTCCCCTCGCAGATCGTCAACCGCCGCGCCTATCTCGCCGCGCCCGACTTCCAGGCCTGGGGCCGGACGGCGATCGGCACCGGCCCGTACAAGGTCGAGGATGCGCGCGACAACGACTATGTCCAGCTCGTCGCCCACGACGCCTACTGGCGCGGCCGGCCGACCGCGCGGTCGGTGCGCTTCTCGGTCGCGCCCGAGGTCGCCGCGCGCATCAACGACCTCAAGACCGGCCGCTTCCAGATCGTCACCGACATTCCCTACGACCAGCTCGCCGAGATCGCCGGCCAGCCCGGGCTGGAGGCGGCGGGCGGCCCGATCCTGAACAACCGCGTGCTGGTGTTCGACCAGAACCACCCCGTTCTGAAGGACGTCCGGGTGCGGCGCGCGCTGGCGCTGGCGATCGACCGCAAGCTCATCGTCGAGACCCTCTGGGGCGACCGGGTGCCGGTGCCGCGCGGCAACCAGTTCCCGGCCTTCGGCGAACTCTACCTCGCCGACTGGCCGGCGCCGGCCTACGACCCCGCCCAAGCCCGCGCGCTGCTCGCCGAGGCCGGCTATGCCGGCCAGCCGATCGAGTTCCGCGTCCTCAACAACTACTACGCCAACGAGGTGCTGACCGCGCAGGCGCTGGTCGAGATGTGGAAGGCGGTCGGACTCAACGTCGTCCTGCAGATGAAGGAGAACTGGACCCAGGTGCTGGAGCGCACGCCCGCGCGCGGCATCCGCAACTGGTCCAACACCATGGCCTATCCCGACCCGGTCGGGCTCGCCTGGCGGCTCTACGGCGCGCGCGGGCCGATCCAGGGCGGCTACAGGGAGTGGACCAACGCCGAGTTCAACCGGCTGGGGGCGCTGCTGGAGACCAGCGTCGACGTGCCCGAGCGGCGGCAGGCCTGGCGGCGGATGCTGGAGATCCTGGAGGTCGAGGACCCGCCGGCGACCGTCCTCCACCAGTTCGCCATCTTCTACGGCAAGCGCCGGGACGTGGCGTGGAAGCCGGTCCCGGTGGAATACATGGACCTGCGGCCGGCCAACCTCGCCTTCCGCTGACCCGGTACCCGGCGGCGGTGCGACCGCCGCCGCCGGGGCGGTTGCCCTCGCGGCCGGGATGGCCAAGGATGGCGCCGGGATTCCCGGCCTGGAGGCGATCGATGTGGCGGCGGTTGGTTGCGCTGGCGGCCCTGGCCGGCGCGGCGCTGGCGGCGCCGGCTGCGGCCCAGACCGACCCAAGGCCGGCGCTCCGGGTCGCCGTCCAGCGCAACCCGCCGCTCTTCGACCCCGCCTACAGCGTCAGCAACGTCGCCTGGCGGGTGAACCACAACCTCTTCGACACGCTGATCGCCACCGGCGCCGACGGGCGCCTGCACCCGGCGCTGGCGACGGCGTGGCGGCGCCTCGACGACCGGACGCTGGAGCTGACGCTGCGGCCGGGCGTGCGCTTCCACGACGGCACGGTGATGACCGCGGCCGACGTCGCCTTCACCTTCGGGCCGGAGCGCATGTCGGGGGAAGGGGCGCCGTTGCGTGCCCAGACCCGGCCGCTGCTCGGCGGCATCGAGCGCGTGGAGGCGGTCGACGACGCGACCGTGCGGGTCACGACCCGCCGGCCCGACCCGCTGATCGAGCAGCGGCTGGCGACCTTCCCCGCCCAGATCGTCTCGCGCGCGGCCTGGCTCGCGGCGTCCGACTTCCAGGCCTGGGCGCGGCGCCCGGTCGGCACCGGGCCCTACCGCCTCGCCGATTCGCGCGACAACGACTTCGTGCTGCTGGCCGCGCACGACGCCTGGTGGGGCGGCCGCCCGACGGCGGCGACCATCCGGTTCGACGCCGCACCGGAGGTGGCGGCCCGCCTGACCGGGCTCGAGACCGGTCGCTACGGCATCGCCACCGACCTGCCGCCCGACCAGCTCGACCGCGTCGCCGCCCGCCCCGAACTCGAGGTCGCGGGCGGGCCGATCGGCAACCATCGCGTCCTCGTCTTCGACCAGCGGCACCCGGTGCTGCGCGACCCGCGGGTCCGGCGCGCGCTGTCGTTGGCGATCGACCGCCGGCTCATCGTCGAGACGCTGTGGGGTCGGCGCGTCGGCATCCCCAACGGCAACCAGTTCCCGGCCTTCGGCCCCCTCTACATCGCCGACCGGCCGGTGCCGGTCTACGATCCCGACGCGGCGCGCCGCCTGCTGCGCGAGGCGGGATATCGCGGCCAGCCGATCGACTACCGCATCAACAACAACTACTACGCGACCGAGATCGCCACCGCCCAGGTGCTGGTCGAGATGTGGAAGGCGGTCGGCCTCGAGGTCGTACTGTCGATCAAGGAGAACTGGACCCAGATCCTGGAGCCGGCCGGCCGCGGCATCCGCAACTGGTCGAACGCCATGATCTATCCCGACCCGGCCGGCCATGCCTGGCGGCTCTACGGGCCGGGCAGCCCGGTGCGCCGCGGCACGCCCGAATGGTCCAACGACGAGTTCGACCGGCTGGGGCGGGTGCTCGAGGACAGCCTCGACCCGTCCGCCCGGCGGGCCGCCTGGGTGCGGATGCTGGCGATCCTGGAGGACGAGGACCCGCCCGCGACCGTCCTCCACCAGTACGCCATCTTCTACGGCAAGCGCCGCGACATCGGCTGGCGCGCCGGCCTCTCCGAGCAGATGGACTTCCGGCCCGCCAATCTCTCCTTCCGCTGACCCGCACCCCGAGCCCCGAGGCCCCCGATGCGCATCGCCGACGTCCGCGCCTTCCCGATCTCCTTCCCCTATCCCGAGGACGGCCAGGTGGCGCTCGGCATCGGCCGCACCGTCAAGCGCGACGCGGTGCTGGTGAAGGTGGTGACCGACGACGGGATCGTCGGCTGGGGCGAGGCCCATGCCGGGCGCTCGCCGGGCGCCATCGCCCGCATCGTCGAGACCACCCTGAAGGCGCTCGTGCTGGGCATGGACGCGGCCGACGTCGCCGGCGTCGGTGCCCGCATCTATCGCATGCAGCTCGCCAGCCACGGCATGGGGGCGGGCGCCGCGATCGCCATGAGCGGGCTCGACATGGCGCTGTGGGACATCCGCGGCAAGGCGGTCGGCTGGCCGCTCTACCGACTGCTCGGCGGCGCGGCCAGGGCCATCCCGGCCTATGCCGGCGGCATCTCGCTCGGGTTCCAGCCGCCGGCCGAGCTGGTCGAGGAGGCCCAGGCCATGGTCGCCCGCGGCTACAACGCGCTCAAGCTGCGGATCGGCGACACCGTCCAGCGCGACGCCGAGCGGGTCGCGGCCGTCCGCCACGGCCTCGGGCGCGACGTCGCCATCCTGACCGATGCCAACACCGCCTATTCCCTGGCCGACGCCCGCGCCGTGATGCCCGTCCTCGACGAGCACCGCGTGTCCTGGCTGGAGGAACCGTTCCCGGCGCACGACCACCGCTCCTATGCCGAGGCGAAACGCTACGGCACCGTGCCGCTGGCGGCAGGCGAGAACCACTACACCCGCTACGACTTCGCCCGTCTCGTCGAGGACCGCAGCATCACCATCCTCCAGCCCGACCTTTCCAAGTGCGGCGGCATCACCGAAGGGCTGCGCATCGCCGCGCTCGCCTCGGCGTGGCGGCTGCCGATCAACCCGCACACGTCCGTGACCGGCCTCAACATGGCGGCCTCGGTGCATTTCCTGGCGGCGATCGAGAACGGCGGCTATTTCGAGGCCGACGCCTCGAAGCTCAATCCGTTCCGCGACCGGCTCTGCTCCGCCGCCTTCACGCTCGAGGTCGACGGCACCGTCCGGCCCCTGGAAGGACCGGGCCTCGGCGTCGAGATCGACGAGGATTTCGTCGCCGCCCACCCGGTCATCGACGGGCCCGGCTACGTCTAGAGAGCATCGGCGGGCCGACCGCGGAATCCGCTTGCGCCGGCCCCTGGGTCCGGACGGATAGGGAGGGCCGTCGTCCACCGACGAGGTGTCCCATGAACGCATCCGCTCCGTTTCTGAGCCCCGCCGAAGCCGCCCAACGGCTCGGCGTCTCCACCAAGGCCCTTCGCGTCTACGAAGAGCGCGGGCTGCTCGCGCCGCTGCGCACCGCGGCCGGCTGGCGGGCCTATGGCCCGGACGAGATGGCCCGGGCGCAGGAGATCGCGGCGCTGCGCCGGCTCGGGCTCAGCGTCGCCGAGGTCGGGCGCGTCCTCGGCGGCGACGCGACCGACCTGGAGCCGGCGCTGGCCGCCCATCAGGCGGTGCTGGAGGAGCGGATCGGCGAACTGGCGGGCCTTGTCGGCACCGTCCGCGACCTCCGCCGCGAACTGTCGCAGGGCCGGGCGCCCGCCGTCGCCGATCTCGACCGGCAGCTCCGCCCCGCCGGGGCGATCGCCGTCGACCTCGACCTGCCCTGGCCGTGGGACGGCGAACGGTTCGAACTGCACGACGTCCGGCCGATCACCTTCATCGTCGGCCCGCTGGGCAGCGGCAAGACGCGCCTTGCCCGCGGCCTCGCCGAAGCCATCCCGGGCGCTTCCTTCCTCGGCACGGAGCGGGCGGCGGACGGGGCCGGGGCGGCCCGCGCGCGGATCGCGCAGGACCCGGCGCTGCGGCTGCGGGTCGAGCGGGCGCTCGGCTGGCTCGTCGGGGACGGGGCGACGGTCGCGGACGCGCTCCTCGCCCTGGTCGCCGGGCTGGAGGCCGAAGGACCGACGGCGCTGGTCGTCGACATGGTGGAGGAGGGGCTCGACCATGCCAGCCAGGAGGCGCTGATCGCGCATCTGCGGCGGCGGCGGACGGGCGGCCGTCCGCTCTTCCTGCTGACCCGATCGACGGCGATCCTCGACCTCGCCGCGGTCGGTGCCGACGAGGCGATCCTCCTCTGCCCCGCCAACCACAGCCCGCCGATGCGGGTCGCGCCCTGGCCCGGCGCCCCCGGCTACGAGGCGGTCGCCACCTGCCTCGCCGCGCCGGCCGTGCGGGCGCGGACCGCCGGTACGATCGCGTGGCGGCCGGCCCCGGCGCCCGCCGGCCGACCCGAGGGACGGGGCGCGCTCGCGGAAAGTTGACCGGCGCGACGGGTCGGGGCCCTCTATGTCCTGGAGGCCCGTTCCAACCGTCCCGGGGAGAGACCGTGCGATCCCGTCTCCGTGCCTTCGTCCTCGCCGCTCTCCTCGCTCCGGCGGCCGCGCTCGCCGCGCCGCCGGTGCCGGAACGCTGGCCCGAGGCCGGGTCCGCCGCAGGACAGCCGGTGCGCGTCCCCAGCATCAGCCCGTTCGTGCCGCGCGACATCGAGGCCGAGTTCCGCAAGACCGACGCCGTCGTCACCTGGTTCGCCCCGCAGGCCGCGTCGGCCCGGCGCAAGGCGCCCGCCGTCGTCCTCCTGCACGGCTCGGGCGGGGTGCAGGAGGCGCGCGAGATGACCTATGGCCGCCAGCTCGCGGCCATGGGCATCGGCGCGGCCGTGGTCGACGTCTTCGCCGCGCGCCGCGACCTCGCCACCGGCTTCGTCGACCGCATCGTCGAGATCACCGAGACGATGGCGATCGCCGACGCCTACGCGACGCTGGCCTGGCTGAAGTCGCGGCCCGAGATCGATGCCGAGCGGGTCGCGCTGTGGGGCTTCTCCTACGGCGCCATGTCGAGCGTCTTCGCCGCCAACCGGGCGATCGCCGACCGCCTCGCCGACCGCTTCGCGCTGGGGCCGACGCGCTTTGCCGGGCATGTCGCCTTCTACGGCCCCTGCATCACCACCTTCGACGACCGCCGGACGACCGGGGCACCGGTGCTGATGGCCTGGGGCGATGCCGACGAGCTGATGAACCCCGAGCGCTGCAACCAGCTGGCCGACGATCTCCGCGCCGGCGGCTCGGACGTCCGCACCGCGGTCTTTCCCGGCGCCTACCACCAGTGGGACGGCGGCTGGGCCGGCCCGCGCCGCATCGGCCGGCTGCTCGACGGCTGCGGCTTCCGGGTCGACCACGACCTCGTCGTGCGCACCGACGGCATCGGTCTGCCGATGACCAACCCGATCCTGCGCAAGCTGATGCTGGGACTGTGCGTCGGCTCCGAGGGCTACCTTCTCGGCCGGGACGATGCCGTGCGCGAACGCTCGAACCGCGAGGTGGCGCGGTTCCTCAACCAGGTCTTCGCCCGCGGCGGCTGAACGATGCGGCTGGACGCCACCCCGCTCTTCCGGCTGGCGGCGCGGCTCCGCCGGCGCCGGCTCGCGGCGCTCGACCCCGTGGCGGCGCAGCGGCGCGCGCTGCTGGCCCTGGTACGGCGGGCGGCCGGGACCCGCTTCGGGCGCGACCATGGCTTCGAGCGCATCGTCGACGTCGCCGGCTTCCAGCGGGCGGTGCCGCTGCGGCGCTACGAGGGCTTCTGGTCGGACTACTGGGGCCCGGCCTTCCCGCGCCTCGTGGACGTTTCCTGGCCGGGCCTCATCCGCCATTTCGCGGTCAGCTCGGGCACCACCGCGGGGCGCACCAAGTACCTGCCGCTGACCCCGGAGATGCGGCGCTCCAACGTCCGCGCCGCCTTCGACATGGTGACCCATCACCTCGCCGCCCGGCCGGCCAGCCGCATGTTCGCGGGCTACAGCCTGATGCTGGGCGGCAGCACGGCGCTCGTCGAGGAGGCGCCCGGCATCTTCTCCGGCGACCTCAGCGGCATCGCGGCGAAGACCATGCCGTTCTGGGCGCGCGGCTTCTCCTTTCCGGGCCCCGAACTGGCGCTCCTCGCCGACTGGGAGGAGAAGCTGGAGCGGATCGCCCGCGAATCGCTCGACCTGCCGATCCACGCGGTGACGGGGACGCCGAGCTGGCTGCTGATCCTGCTCGAGCGGGTGCGCGCCCTGCGGCGGGCCCGCGACGGCGACGACCGGCCCTATCCCGACCTCGACCTGCTCGTCCATGGCGGCGTCCGGTTCGATCCCTACCGCCGGCGCTTCGAGGCGCTGCTGGCGGGCACCGCGGCGGAACTGCGCGAGGTCTATCCGGCGAGCGAGGGCTTCATCGCCGGCGCCGACCGCGGCCCGGGGGACGGGCTGCGGCTCAACCTCGACCATGGCCTCTTCTTCGAGTTCGTGCCGGTGGACGAGCTCGACCGGCCGCAGCCGACCCGGCACTGGGTCGCCGATGCCGAGACCGGCATCGACTACGCCCTGGTGATGACGACCTGTGCCGGCCTCTTCGCCTATGTCGTCGGCGACACCGTGCGCCTCGTCGACCGCAACCCGCCCCGGGTTCTGGTCACCGGCCGCACGGCCTACGGCATGTCGGCCTTCGGCGAGCACCTGATCGGCGAGGAGGTGGAAGCGGCGGCGACCGCGGCCGCGGCCGCGGTCGATGCCGACATCACCGATTTCGCGATGATGGCCGTCTTTCCCGAGCGGCCGCAGGAACTGGGCCGGCACCGCTGGGTGGTCGAGTTCGCGCGGGCGGCGCCGGCCGGTGCCGCCGACCGGTTCGCGGCGGTGCTGGACCGGACGCTGGGCGAACTCAACGACGACTACCGGGCGCACCGCTCGGGCATGGCGGCACCGGAGGTCGTCCTGGTGCCGCCCGGCACCTTCGCCGCCTGGATGAAGCATCGTGGCCGCCTCGGCGGCCAGAACAAGGTGCCGCGGATCATCAACGACCACGCCTTGGCGGACGACCTCGCCCGCTTCGTGGCGTCGCCGTAGCCCCCGGTGTCAGGGCACGCGGGCGAACCCGAGCAGCCGCTCGATGGCGCCCAGCGTGTAGGTGAAGCTCCCGACCTGGGGCGTCTTGTTGCCCTCGATCGTGCGCACGATGCCGTCGGCATAGCTGTGGACGAGCCCGACATGCCCCTTCCAGCCGCCGGGGGAGCCGCGCCACCAGACGATGACGTCGCCGGGCTGCGGCGGGTCGGCGTCGCTGGGCGCGACGCCCCAGCCGCGGTCGCGCAGCTTCTTCAGCACGTCGCGGGCGCCCAGGGAATAGGGGTAGGGCATCGGGTGGCCCGAGTTCCGGAAGCACCAGCTGACGAAGCCGGCGCACCAGTCCGCCGGCGGCGCCAGGATGCCGCCGAGGTAGCGCGCGACGTGCGGCCCCATGTTGTTGCCGCCGACTTCGCCATGGCCGGCGGCGAGTTCGCCGAGTGCCGCCTGCAAGGCCCCGCGGGCGGTTGGCGAGCCACCGGTCGGCGGCATGGCGAGGCCGGGCAGGGGCGCGGGCGGCACGGGCGGCGCCTCGCCCAGGCGCCGGGCGATGGCGGCCGCCGTCACCGGCCCGACGATGCCGTCGACCGCGAGCGGCCGGCCGACGCTGTCGGCATTCTGCATCTGGAAGGCCTTCACCGCGCGCACCAGCGCGTCGTCGAAGGTGGCGGATGCCGGTCCCGGATGATAGCCGAGCCGAAAGAGCCGTTCCGCGAGCCGGGAGACTTCCGGCCCGCTCGATCCCCGCTTCAGCAGCATCGCTCCCTCCCGAGGGCGACCTATGGCGGCACTATAGGCGGCGCGCGGCGGCGATGGCGGGCGATCTGCGCCAATCCGGCGGCATCGGGGGCTCAACCGGCCTCGACCGCGACGCCATGGGGTGCACCGGCCTCGGCCAGCATCTCCAGGGTCGCGTCATGGGCGATCACCACGACTGCACCCACCGGTTCGTCGTCCCGCGCCGCCGGCATGCGCATCGGCGGCGAGAAGACCGTGCCGACGCCCTGGATCAGGACCGGGCCGTCGATGCCGTCGACGCGGACCAGCCCCTTGGTGCGCAGCAGGCGGTCGCCGCAGCGCGCGGCCAGGTCCTCGATCCAGGCCGCGACCGCGTCCCAGGGCAGGCCGTCCGGGACCCGGGCGACGAAAAGCCCGATGCGCGGATGCAGCAGCGAGCGCAGGCCGACAATTCCGGGCCCCGGGGGCGGAGCGGATCCGGGGCCGGGCCGAAAGGCGAGGGCGGCGCGGCGGGCGCGGTCCGGCTCGGCGACGATCCGGGCGTAGGGATTGAGGGCCTGCGCCGCCCGGGCGCCGGCGGCGGGGGCCGGCGCGTCGGGCAGGTCGAGCCGGCTCAGCACGACGGTGCGGGCGGCTGCGAGCTGCGCTGCCGCCTCCTCGAAATGCGCGGCGTGCTGGGCGCCCTGGGCCGGGTCGAAGGTGGCCAGGACCCGCACCCGGAAATCGTGGGCGCCGAGGTCGGTGAGCGAGCGGATGACCGGTCCCGGTCGCGACAGGCCGCTGCATTCCAGGATCATGCGGCGGAAGGGTGCGGCGCCGGTGGCGGCGCGCTCGGCGACGAGGCGCTCGACCGTCGCCACCAGCTCGTTGCCGACCGAGCAGCAGACGCAGCCGTTGGCCAGCATGGCGAGCGGCAGGGCGCCGGAGGTGCGCCCGACGACCGCGCCGTCGACGTCGAAGCGGCCGACGTCGTTGACCAGGATCGCCGTGTCGGCCGCCTCCGGCAGCGCCAGCCAGTCGAGGAGGAGGGTGGTCTTGCCGCTGCCGAGGAAGCCGCAGAGGATGTGGAAGTCGGTGCCCGCCATCCCGTCAGGGAACCGGGAGCTCCGGCGAGGCGGCGCGGCTGGCCGCCACCATCTCGCGGACGTCGGCCAGGAGCTGGTCGACGTCGTAGACGATGCCGCCGCGGATCGTGTGGCGCAGCGCGCGCGGCCATTCGGTCTTCTTCGTGCCCTCGTCGTAGCGCATGGCGCCGGTGGCGTAGAGCAGCTTGAAGTCCGACAGCGGGTTCTGGTCGTGGACCAGGAGGTCCGCCGACTTGCCGATCTCGATGCTGCCCGTCTCCTGCTCCAGGCCGAGCAGCTCGGCCCCCTGGATGGTGGCGGCGCGCAGCACCTCGAGCGGGGTGAATCCCGCCTCCTGCAGCAGCTCCAGCTCGCGGATGTAGCCGAAGCCGAAGGTCTGGAAGATGAAGCCCGAGTCCGAGCCCGTGCAGACCCGGCCGCCGCGGTTCTTGAACTCGTTGATGAACTGCATCCAGAGCCGGTAGTTCTGCTTCCAGTCGACCTCGTTGCCGACCGACCAGCGATGCCAGTAGCTGCCGTGGCCGCCGCTCGCCGGCTGGTAGTAGTTCCACAGGCTGGCGTAGGTGTAGTCGCGGTGCCAGTCGGCCCGGCGGGTGCGCATCAGGTCGCGGTTGGCGTCGTAGATCGAGAAGGTCGGGACGAAGGTGAAGCCGAGCTCCAGGAACTCTTCCATCACCGCGTTCCACTTGGCGCTGCCGGGCTGGGCCGCCTGGCGGAAGGTCTGGCCGGCGAAGGCGAAGCGGAAATACTCGTCGCCGTAGTCGTAGTCGGGCGTGTAGTCCTGGATGACGCGGTTCTCGAACAGGGATTCGCCGAGCCCGTAATAGTGCTCCTGGCTGCCGAGGCCCCAGCGTGCGGTGGTCAGCGTGTTCATGCGCGAGACCGCCTGCTGGGCGTGGTGGCAGCCGGAGCGCAGACCGAGCTGGCGGCACTCGTCGAGCGCGGCCTGCATGATGGCGGGCGGCGCGCCGAAGAACTTGATGCCGTCGGCGCCCTTCTCCTTCACCGCCCGCAGCCATTCCCGCGCCTGGGCCGGCGTGTGGATGGTCTTGACCATGTCGTTGACGGCCGGGAAGTAGGCATAGGCGACCATCCGCGGCGCGGCGATCTCGCTGCGTGCGGCGCGGTCGCGCTGGTCGAGCGTCCACGCGAGGCCGTTGAGGCAGCCCATCTCGCGGACCGTGGTCACGCCGTGCGCCAGCCACAGCTTGTAGACGTAGTCGGCCGGCGCCATCGGGCCGGACATGTGGTGGTAGGGGGTGCCGACATGGCCGTGGCAGTCGATGAAGCCCGGCGTCACCCACTTGCCGCGACAGTCGATCTCGTGGTCGCCGGGCTTCGGCCGCAACTCGTCGCGCACCACCCGCTTGGGCAGGCCGACCTTGTCCATGGCGGTGATGCGGCCGTTCTCGACGACGATGTCGACCGGGCTGATCGGCGGCGCGCCGGTGCCGTCGATGACGGTGGCGCCGCGCAGGACGAGGCGGGGGAAGGGGCCGATGCCGCGGTCGCGCGTCGTCGCCTTCTCGACCGCCGGCAGACCCGACGCGTTCAGCTTCCGGATCCGCTCCTCGCCGACTTCGCCCAGTGCCGCCATGATCCCGCCGCCTCCGCCTGCTCGTCGTTTGCGGGCGGCATGATAGCGGCGCCTCCGGTCGCGGTCGACGGCACCCGGAAGCGCAATTGCTGCAATGCATCGGGCGATAGGATGGCGGCCGAATCGGAGACCGCCCATGCCGACCCGCCGCCACTTCCTCGCCACCGCCGGAGCCGCCGCGATGACCGCCTGCCTGCCCGCCCGGGCGTTCGAAACCGTCGCGCCGGCCGCGGCCGGCTTCTCGACCGACCTCGCCGACCGGTTCGCCGCCTTCGCCGCGGCAGGTCGCCTGCCGGGGCTGCACGGCGTCGTCGCGCTGCGCCATGGCCGGATCTTCTTCGAGCGCTACCTGGCGGGCGAGGACGCGAACTGGGGCACGCCGCTCGGCCGGGTCGAGTTCGGGCCGGAGACGCTGCACGACCTGCGCTCGGTGACGAAGAGCATCGTCGGCCTGCTCTACGGCATCGCGCTCGCCGAGGGCCGGGTGCCGGCACCGGATCGGGCCTTGCTGGCGCAGTTCCCGGAATACCCCGACCTCGCGGCCGACCCGGCCCGGACCGGGCTGACGGTCGAGCATGTCCTGACCATGACGCTCGGCACCGAGTGGAACGAGAGCCTGCCCTACACCAGCCTCGCCAACAGCGAGATCGCCATGGAGGCCGCGCCCGACCGCTGGCGCTTCGTGCTGGAGCGACCCGTCGTGGCCGCGCCGGGCGCCGGCTGGACCTACAATGGCGGCGCGACGGCGCTGCTCGGCCGACTGATCGAGCGCGGCACCGGGCAGTCCTTGCCGGACTATGCCCGCGCCGTCCTCTTCGACCCGCTCGGCATCGGGCCGACGGAATGGGTCCGCGGCCGCCGTGACGGCGTCGCGTCCGCCGCCTCGGGCCTGCGGATGCGGCCGCGCGACCTCGCCCGGATCGGCCAGATGGTGCTCGACCGCGGCATGGCCGGCGACCGACGCATCGTCCCGGCGGAATGGCTCGCCGCCAGCTTCCGGCCGCTGGCGCGGCTGCCGGACGGCCGCGGCTACGGCTATCACTGGTATCTCGGCCGCTTCGACCGCGGCGGCTTCTGGCGCGGCGCCATCGGCAATGGCGGCCAGCGCCTCTTCGTCTGGCCGGAGCCGGGCCTCGTCGTCGCCGTCACCGCCGGCAACTACGACGACCCGGAGCAGTGGCGGACGCCGATCGATCTCGTGCGCGAGGTGCTCCTGCCGGCGCTGGCGGGCTGACCGGCGCTCGTTGCACGAAATCGGCTTCGCATCTGCCCGTTTCGTGTGCAGCGGCTCGGCGGCGCTGGCTATAGTGCCCGACCCCTCGTCGCCCGTCCGCCGCGCGACGGCCTGCCCCGCACATTCGCCCGCGCCCAAGGCGGGACGGAGATCATGGTTCGCCCGTTCAACCGCCGCCCGCCGTCCGGGCTGGTGCTGCCCGCGCTGGGCTCGACGCTGCTCGTCCAGGTGGTCAGTTCGCTCGGCGCCGGCGCGACGCCGCTGCTCGGGCCGTTCCTCACCCAGCGCTGGGGCGTCCCGACCGAGAGCATCGGCTACGTCACGGCGATGCAGTCGGCCGGCATCTGCTGGTATCTCGCCGGCGGCAGCCCGATGCTGGCCCATTTCGGGCCGGTCCGTTCGCTCCAGATCGGGCTTGCCGCCGTGGCGGTCGGCCTCTTCCTGCTGACGCAGCCGCTGATGCCGGTGGCAATGGCGGGGGCCCTGCTGATCGGCCTCGGCCTCGCGCCGAACACGCCGGCCGGCAGCCAGATCCTGATGCGTGCCGCGCCGCCCGCCCATCGCAGCCTGATCTTCTCGATCAAGCAGGCGGGCGTGCCGGGGGGCGGCGCGCTCGCCGGCGTGGCGGTCGCGCCGCTCCTGCTCTGGCTCGGATTTCCCGGGGCGATCTGGCTGCTGGCAGCGGTCATGGTGACGGTCGCCCTCTTCGTCCAGATCGTCCGCGGGATGCTGGATGCCGACCGCGGCCCGCGGCAGCCGGACTGGCCGCGGCTGTTCGTGTCGCCGCACAGCTTCACCCGCGCCGTCCGCATCCTGAAGGAGAGCCCGAACCTCGGGATGCTGACGGCGATCGGCGTGTCCTATTCCATCCTGCAGGCCTGCGTGACCGGCTTCACCGCGACCTACATGGTCGTCCGCCACGGCCACGGACTGGCTGCGGCCGGCCTCCTCGTGGCGACCCTGCTGACGGCCAGCGCGTTGGCGCGAATCGCCTTCGGCTGGCTGGCCGACCGGATGGGGCCGCAACGCGGCTCCCTGCTCCTCGGGGTGCTGGCGCTGGGGTCGAGTGCCGCCATCCTGGTCATGGTCCTGGCGGCCGGCGCCGGCTCCTGGGTGGTCTATGCCTGCATGGTGCTGGTCGGCGCCACGACGATGGGATGGAACGGCATCCACATGGCCGAACTGGCGCGCCTGGCGCCCCTCGGGCGGGTGAGCGAGGTGACGTCGGCCGCCAGCCTCTTCGGCTTCGTCGGCTCGGTCTGCGGCCCGCTCCTCTTCGCGCTCGCGGTCAACCGGACCGGCAGCTTCGACTGGGCCTATCTCGGCGCCGCCGCCCAGCTCGCGGCATTCGCCCTCTTTGCCATGTGGCGGGGGCAGGCTGCCCGGAAGGGCTGAATTGCGTCCGGCCGATCCGCCTGCGGAGAGTCAGTCCGTGGGCAGATGCTTCAGCGGATTGGCCATTGCGACGCCGAGAGGCACGAAGTGGCGTTCATTGCCGGTCAGAACCGTCAGACCGTGGACCGCGGCCGTGGCGGCGATGGCGACGTCCTCGAAGCCCGGATCGTGGGCCCGCGCCCGATCGAGAATGGCGCCGGCTTCGCGGGCTTCCGCGATGCCGAAGGGCAGGATGCGTCCAGCGTAGAAATGCTCGACCGCGGCGAGCCAGCGCCGCAACTGCCCGGCCTTCGCCGTCGCGCCGATCCGGATGGAGCGGGCGATGCCCGCCTCGATCTCGGCGATGGTCACGGTCGAGATGTAGAGCTGGTCGCCGTGGTGCCGGATCCAGGCTGAGAACGCTTCAGGGCCGACCGAACGTTTGGCTGGAGCGTCCGCCGACACGATGTTGGTGTCGAGCAGATACAAAGGTCAGGCGTCCGTATCGCCAAGGGCGCGGGCCGGCTTGCGGCGGCGCTCGGGAATGTCCCTCGGCTCACCCGGGAAGGCGAGCAGGAGATCGGCAAAGCTCGGCGCGTTGGCGAACCGCTGCCACTCCTCGAAGGAAACCAGCACCGCCTCCTTCCGCCCATGGCGGGTGATGACGGTCGGCTCGCCGGCGATGGCACGGTCCACCACGGCCGAAAGGGTCGCCTTCGCATCCTTGATCTGGAGTTCCTTCATCGCACTCAACCCATATGACCACCAGTGGTCATAACCTGGACTGGGGAATGCGGCAACTCCGCCGGCCGTCATCCGGCGCCTGTATCCAGCAGGTGCATCCGCGCCAGGTAGTCGCGATATCCGGCGACCTCGCGGGCGATGCGCGCCTCGTCCCAGCCGAGGATGTCGGCGACGGCGCGGGCGGCGGCGTCGGCGCCCTCGCGGGCCATCGTCTCGCCCCAGCCGAGGCCGACGCGGCGGAAGAGCAAGTCGACGAGGTCGTTCGGCTGCTCCGCCCGCGCGGCGGCGCGAAGCTGCGCCACCGTGACGGACGGCTCCTGGTTGAGGAGTGCGGGCGATCCCGGCTCGTCCGGCCGCGACCGCGCGGCATAGGACAGGGGCTGGGGTGCGGCCGACGGTCGGATGCGCGCCGCCACCGCGGCGGCGAGGTCGCGGCCGGCGACGCGGTGGCTCATGATCGGGCCGGCGGTGATCGAGAGCACCCCCTCCATCCCGTCGTCGGCCTGGTCGTGGATGCGGCGCGAGCGGTTGCCCTTGGGCAGGGCGGGGTCGTGGGTCAGCGGCCGCACGCCTGCCCAGGCATAGAGCACGTCGCGCCGGCGGATGCCGGCGCCCGGCACCAGATGCGCGAACTCGTCCAGCAGCCACTCGATCTCGGGCTCGGTCGGGCGGATGTCGTCCGGGTCGCCGTCATAGAGCGATTCCGTCGGTCCGATGTAGTGCAGCCCGCCGCGCCATGGCACGCAGTAGATCTGCTCGTTGTCGCGGTTGAGGCTGACGACGCAGTAGTCCTGGCATTCCGGCGGCAGGCGGACGGCGATGTGGACGCCCTTGGTGCCGGTGATGCGGCGCCTGGCGCCCGGCTTGGCGAGGCCGTTGACGCGGTCGATCCAGATGCCGGCGGCGTTGATGACCATCGCCGCCTCGACCGTGGCCGTGCCGATCCCCTGGCCGCGGTCGGCGCTGTCGGCGAGGCCGATCCGCCACGCCTTCGACGGCAGCCGCTCCAGCCCGGTGACGGCGGTGTAGTTGCGCACGACCGCCCCCATCCGCTCGGCGTCGAAGGCGGTGTCGAGCACGACCCGCTCCGGCCAGTCGAACTGGTACTGGTGGTGCAGCGCCACCGAGCGCAGCCTCTCGGGCGTGCGGATCCAGCGCACGAGCGGCAGCGCCAGCGCCTCGTCGCGGCCCAGCATCCGGTAGCCGAGCGAGGTGCCGCCCTTGTTGAGGACGCCGAGCAGCGCGAAGGCGGCGCGGATCTGCCAGGGGGCGTACTGGCTGTCGCTGTAGATCGGGTAGCAGAAGTTGACGGCGCGCACCCGCTCGCCCGTCTCCTCGACCATCTGGGTGCGGGCGGCGAGCGCGTAGGTCGCCATGCGGCAGGCGGTGCGGAAGCGCGAGGGGTGGCGCACGAAGTCCCACATCGAGCGGCCGGGCGCCAGATAGCGCAGGCCGTTGCCGAGGATGCGGCTCGACCGGCTGCTGGAGCCGGCGCCGAAATCGCCCTTGTCGACGAGCAGCGTCCGGTAGCCGGCGGCCTGCAGGTGCTGGGCGGCGCTGGCGCCGTTGACCCCGGCGCCGATGACGGCGACGTCGAAGCGCCGGCCGTCGAGGCCGGCGAGCGCTGGAACCGCCATGTCAGGCGACCCGGCGGTCGTACCAGTCGCGGAAGCGGTACCAGCTTCCGACGACGGGCAGGAACCAGGGATTGCCTGAATAGAGAGGGTGGTCGGGGAATTCCGGCAGCTCGAACCCGCTCGGGCGGTTGGCGCCGCCGATGATGCGCCGCGCCGTCTGGTGGCCGAGATAGGTCATCATCGCGACGCCGCTGCCGTTGCAGCCGAGCGCGTAGTGCATCCCGTCCTGGCGGCCGGTATGGGGCAGGGCGTCGAAGGTGAAGGCGACGTTGCCGTTCCAGGCGTGCGTGACCTTGGTTCCCTGGAGCTGCGGGAAGCGCTCGGTCATGAAGCCGTGCAGGATCGGCGCGGCGACCTCCGGCGTGACGGCGGTGAAGCGGGCCCGGCCGCCGAAGATCACCCGCTTCCCGTCCGGCGACATCCGGTAGTAGCAGAGCACGCGCCGGGTGTCGGACAGGGTGCGGCCTTTCGGGATCAGCGACTTCGCGAGGTCGGGCGGCAGTTCCTCGGTGGCGATGATGTGGCTGGCGACGGGGATCAGGCGGCGCTTCAGCTGTGGCGTCGCGTCGCCGGTATAGCCGTTGGTGGCGATGACGACGTCGCCCGCCGTCACCGTTCCGCGGCCGGTGCGGATCTCCCAGCCGCTGCCGTTGCGGGCGATGCGCTCGACCGGCGCTTGGGCGCAGATGGTGACGCCGCGCCGGCGGGCGGCGTCGAGCAGCCCTTTGAAATAGAGCGCCGGGTGCAGCTTGGCCGCACGCTCGACCACCATGCCGCCATAGTAGTAGTCCGACGCGATCTCCTCGCGCTGGCGCTCGCGCGGCACCATGTAGCTGCCGGACTGGGCGTCGCGGTTCAGCTTCTCGATCCGCTTGGCCTGGTTCTCGTAGTGGCCCGGCGTCCAGGCGCCGACGAAGCGGCCGTGCTTCTGCCAGAAGCAGTCGATCTCCTCGCGCTCGATCAGGGACTCGATCAGCGAGAAGGCGTCGGCGGCCGAGTTGAGGACGGCCGCGATCTGCTCCGGCGTCCCCTGGAAGGTGCGGCCGGAGAAGCTCTTGCCGACATTGACGCCGCCGCTGACCGCGCCGCCCGACCGGGTGCTGGCGCCCCAGCCCGGCTCCTTGGCCTCCAGGACCACGGCCTCGATGCCGGCGTTGGCGAGCTCGATCGCGGTCGAGATGCCGGCATAGCCGGCGCCGACGATGGCGACGCGGGCCGACTTCGGCACCTCGGCGAGCGCCATGGGCTTCGGCTCGAACGCCTCCCACCAGTAGGGACGGGGCTTGAAGTCGCGATGGAAGACGTCCGCGCCGGACATGGCAGGGATCCTCGGGGGAAGGTGGGCGGGGGAGGCTAGTGGGCGATCGGCGTATCGCTGGCCTTGCGGAAGCGCAGCGACAGCAGGAGGAGCAGGCCGATGAACATGATCTTGAGGGCGGAGACGGCGGCCACCGTCGGCTCGATCTCGGTCAGGATGTTGTCGAACATCTTCTTCGGCAGCGTCATGTTCGCGCCCGAAAGGAACATCGCCACCACCAGCTCGTCGAAGGAGGTGATGAAGGCGAGGAAGGCGGCGGAATAGACGCTGGGTGCCACCAGCGGGAGGGTGACCCGGCGGATCGCCGTCAGCCGGCTCGCCCCCATGCCGCGGGCGGCCAGCTCGAGATTGACGTCGAAGTTGCGCAGGCCCGCCACCAGCACGATGACGACGAAGGGCAGCGCCAGCACCGTGTGGGCGATGGCGATGCCGTACCAGCGCCCGATCAGTCCGAGATGGGAGAAGAGGCCGTAGATCGCGATCGACAGCACGATATGGGGGACGATCATCGGCGCCGACATCGACTGCTCGATCGCGGTGCGGCCGGGAAAGCGGGCGCGGGTCAGGCCGAAGGCGAGCGGGATGCCGATCGCCAGCGCCAGCACCGTGGTCGCGGCGCCGACCTGGAGGCTGCGGATGGTGGCGTCGATCCAGATCGGGTCGTTCCAGTAGCGCTCGTACCATTGCAGCGAGAAGCCGGGCGGCGGGAAGCGCAGGTAGCTGCCGGCGCTGAAGGAGATCGGGAAGACCACCACCAGCGGCAGCATCAGGAAGACGAAGACGAGGCCGGCGAAGGTCCGGAGCAGGATGCGGGCCGGGTTGCGGCGGGCGCGGCGGCGGGCGGCCATGGGCTCAGCGCCCCTGGCCGGTGGCCGACGGCACGCGCCGCGCCACCCAGTGGTTCAGCAGCCAGAAGACCGCGAGCGTGATCGCCAGCAGCACCACCGACAGGGCGCCGGCGAAGTTCCAGGCGAGGAACTCGCGCACCTGCTGTTCGATCACCATGGCGATCATCGTCACCTTGCCGCCGCCCAGCAGCGCGGGGGTGATGTAGAAGCCGAGCGAGACGACGAAGACCAGCGTCACGCCGGCGACGATGCCGTGCAGCGTCAGCGGCAGGTAGATGCGCCGGAAGATCTGAACCCGCGAGGCACCCATGCCACGGGCGGCCCGGGCGAGGTCGGGGTCGACGCGGGCAATGGCGCTGTAGAGCGGCAGGATCATGAAGGGCAGCATGACGTGGACCATGCCGAGCACGACGGCGAAACGGGTGTTGAGCAGCACCATCGGGCGGTCGATGAAGCCGTAGTCGATGAGGAGCCGGTTCACGATGCCGTTGCGGCCGAGGATGATCATCCAGGCGTAGGTCCGGACGAGCACGCTGGTCCAGAACGGCAGCATCACCAGGGCGAACCCGATCGCGCGCCAGGTGGCCGTGGTCGTCGCCAGGAAGAAGGCGACGGGATAGCCGACGAGCAGCGCCGCCACGGTGACGAAGAGCGCGATCTCGAAGGTGCGCACGAAGATCGTCGTGTAGAGCCCGTCGGCGAAGACCTTGGTGTACCACTCGGCCGTGCCGCCCTCGACGCTGAGCGCGAAGAGCTGGAGCAGCGGCATGGCGAAGAGGAGGCCGAGGAAGATCAGGCCGGGCGCCGTCAGCAGGAATGCGCCGACGGCCGACCGCCGCTCCTGGGCGGCGACCCGGAGCGAGCGCCCCGGATTGGCTGGCGCGGCAGTTGGCACGGCGGTCATCGGACCTCGATGATGCGGGCGTCGGCGGCGTGGAAGCCGACGGTCATGGTCTCGCCCGGGCGATACTGGCGGGCGGTGCGCGAGGCGCCGATGCGGGCCAGGAGTTCGACACCACCGGCAGTGCGGACGCGGTACTTGTCCGAGAGGCCGAGATAGATCGCCTCGACGACGGTGGCCGCGATCTGGTTCTCGGCCGCCGGCTGGTCCGTCGCATCGCCGAGGCGCTCCGGCCGCAGCAGGATGCGGACCTTGGCGCCGGCGGCCGGCGACGGGCCGTCGGCGGCGACCCGGACCGGCGTGCCGTCGGCGAGGCGCACGGCGCCGCCCGCCTCGGCGGTGCCGGCGAGAATGTTGCTCTCGCCGACGAAATCGGCGACCAGCGGGCTCGCCGGCGCCTCGTAGATGTCGCGCGGCCGGCCGACCTGCTCCAGCCGTCCCGAATCCATGACCGCGATGCGGTCGGACATGACCAGTGCCTCTTCCTGGTCGTGGGTGATGAAGAGGGTGGTCAGGCCGAGCCGCTGCTGCAGGCGCCGGACCTCGAGCTGCATCGCTTCGCGCAGCTTGCGGTCGAGGGCGCCGAACGGCTCGTCGAGGAGGAGGAGGGTCGGGCGGAAGACGATGGCGCGGGCGAGCGCCACGCGCTGCTGCTGGCCGCCCGACAGCTGCCGCGGCAGGCGCTGCTCGAAGCCGGTCAGCTCGACCATGGCGAGCGCCTCGGCGACGCGGGTGCGGATCTCGGGCCTGGGCGTGCCGCGCATCTCCAGCGGGAAGGCGACGTTGCGCTCGACGGTCAGGTGCGGGAACAGGGCATAGTTCTGGAACACCATGCCGATGTTGCGCTGCGAGGGGTCGAGGTCGGTGACGTCGCGGCCGCCGACGCGGACGTCGCCCTCGTCCGGCGTCTCGAAGCCGGCGACGACCTTGAGGAGCGTCGTCTTGCCCGAGCCCGAGGGCCCGAGGATGGTGAGGAACTCGCCGGCGGCGACGGTCAGCGACACGTCGCTCAGCGCGCGTACCTGGCCATAGCGCTTGTGGATGCCGGCGACCGTCAGGTCGGCGCCCTTGTCCATGCTCAAAGCCCGTCCATTGTCGAAGCCCGTTCCGATGTCCGAAGAGAGATGCCGGGCGGCGGGATGCCGCCCGGCGGTCGCGGGTCACTGCTTGCTCAGCATCCACTTGTTCCAGCGCTCGGCCATCGCCTGGCCGTTCTTGGTCCACCATTCCTGGTCGAGCCAGATCTGCTTGGCGAGGTTGGTGGGCTCCAGCGGCAGGTGGGGCTTCTTGTCGGCCGTCACGTACTGCTCGGACAGCGTGTTGGTGCCCGAGTAGCCGAGGCGCATAGCGTTTGCCGCCTGGCGCTCGGGATCGGCCATCATCGCCAGCAGCTTGAAGCTCCAGTACTGGTCCTTGGCACCCTTGGGCACGATCCAGCTTCCCGACTTCAGGATGCCGCCCTCCCACTCGATGGCGAGCGGGGCCTTTTCCAGGATCAGGCCGTAGAAGCGGCCGTTCCAGCCGGTGGCCAGCACGACCTCCTTGTCGATCAGCATCTGCGCCGGCTGCTGGCCGGTCGTCCACCAGACGGAGATGTGCGGGTAGATCTCGTCCAGCTTCTTGAAGGCGCGGTCGACGTCGAGCGGGTAGAGCTTGTCCTTGGCGACCCCGTCGGCCATCAGCGCGGCCTCCAGGTTGTCGACCGGATGATTGCGCAGCGAGCGCGGGCCGGGGAACTTCTTGACGTCCCAGAAATCGGCCCAGTTCTTCGGTCCGCCCTTGGGGAAGGCGTCGGTGCGGTAGGCGATGACGGTCGAGTAGCTGCTGGGCGAGAAGACGTGCGTCATCGCCTTGGCGGCGGGCACGAACTTCGAGCGGTCGACGATGGTGTCGTCGATCTTCTCGGCGAGACCCATCTGGGTGACGCGGTAGCCGTCCTGGCCGCCGATCTCGGTGATGTTCCAGGCGATGTTGCCGCTCTCGACCATGGCGCGCAGCTTGCCGAAGTCGACCGGGCTCGTGTCGACCACCTTGATGCCGGTCTGCTTCTCGAAGTCCGCCCAGTAGGACTGGCGCAGCGAGGCCGCCTGGGCGCCGCCCGAGGCATTGATGACGATCTGGCGCGGTTTCGGCGGCTCCTGGGCGGCCGCCGGACCCGTCGCCAGCGCAACGGCGGCGGCACCGGCCAGCACCGCGCGACGGCCGATCCGCATCCCCTTCTCCTTCTTCATGGCGTCGTCCTTCCTTTCCTGCTTCAGATCTTCCGCCCGTAGAAGGGCGGGGTGACGGTCCACAGCACCCGCGCCCGGCCGGGGCCGGGATTGTGGAAGCGGTGCGGGGTGTGGCTGGCGAACTGGAAGCTGTCGCCCTCGCCGAGGCGCCAGGTGCGGTCGCCGACCCAGAGGTCGATCGCGCCCTCCAGCACGTGGCCGCACTCCTCGCCCTCGTGGGCATAGGCCTCGGGCCCGGAGCCGCCGCCGGCGTCCATGACGATGACCATCATCTCGAGCGTGCGCGCCGATGCCGGCGAGACCAGTTCCTTGGCCATGCGCTCCTCCGGGAACTCGACCCGGCGGCAGCCGCCGGCGCGCTGCACGACGTCGTCGGAGGCCGGCGCCGCTGCCGCCGCTTCCTCGTCGAAGAAGCGAGCCAGCGGCACGCCGTAGACGTCGCGCAGCCGGCCGAGCGCGCGCAGGGACGGGGTGGCGACGCCGCGTTCAATCTGGCTTAACATGCCAACCGAAAGGTCGGAGCGCTCGGACAGCTGCTTCAGCGACAGGCCGCGCTGCTGCCGGAACGCGCGCAGGCGAGCCCCGAGCGCCTTTTCGTCGTGCGAAAGCGGGTCTTCGGCCGGGACCGTTGATCGGGCGATCATGACGGATCGAGTTCAATGCAATTGAACGCCGATGTCAACCTTGGGGTTGATCGGGTCGTCGCGCGGCGGTGGAACCGGAGGGCCGGGGGAGCGGTTGCACCTGCATCCGCACCATTGTCCGGAGGCCGGACGCCATGATCGTCGTCGACTTCGCCCGCCGCCCGAGCCCGCGCCCCGCCATCGGCCGCACGCCGATCGCGACGACCGCCTTCGTCACCGCCCTGCTGCTGGCGTTGCCCGCCATGGTGCTGGCCGGCTGGTAGCGGCACCGGCTTGCCGCCCCGCAGGCGCGGCGGCAGACTGGTGGCCTTCCAACCGGGTCTGGCCGCCATGTCCCACATCGTCTCGTCCGTCGACCCGCGCAGCGACGGCTTCCGCCGCAACGCCGAGGCCATGGCGGCCCTCGTCGCCGATCTCGGGACGAAGCTCGACGCCGTGCGGGCCGGCGGCGGCGAGCGGGCGCGCCAGCGCCATCTCGCGCGCGGCAAGCTCCTGCCGCGCGACCGCGTGGCGGGCCTGCTCGATCCCGGCACGCCGTTCCTCGAACTGTCGCCCCTCGCCGCCTGGGGGATGTACGGCGACGAGGTGCCGTCGGCCGGCATCATCACCGGCATCGGGCGCATCGCCGGCCGGGAATGCGTGGTCGTCGCCAACGACGCGACGGTGAAGGGCGGCACCTACTATCCGGTGACGGTGAAGAAGCACCTGCGGGCGCAGGAGGTGGCGCAGCAGAACCGGCTGCCTTGCGTCTATCTCGTCGATTCGGGGGGCGCCAACCTGCCGAACCAGGACGAGGTCTTTCCCGACCGCGAGCATTTCGGCCGCATCTTCTTCAACCAGGCGACCATGTCTGCGGCCGGCATCCCGCAGATCGCCGTCGTCATGGGGTCCTGCACGGCGGGCGGCGCCTACGTCCCGGCGATGTCGGACGAGGCGATCATCGTCCGCAACCAGGGCACGATCTTCCTCGGCGGCCCGCCGCTGGTGAAAGCGGCGACGGGCGAGGTGGTGTCGGCCGAGGACCTCGGCGGCGCCGACGTCCATTCCCGCGTCTCCGGCGTCACCGACCACTACGCGCTCGACGATTCGCACGCGCTGGGTCTGGCGCGCCGCGCCGTCGGCCATCTCCATGGCGCCCGGCCGGTGGGCCTCGGCCGGCGCGATCCGGCGCCGCCGCGCCACGATCCGGCGGAGATCGCGGGAATCGTCGAGGCCGACCCGCGCCACCCCTACGACGTGCGCGAGGTGATCGCGCGGATCGTCGACGACAGCGCCTTCGATGAGTTCAAGCGTCTCTACGGCCAGACGCTGGTGACGGGGTTCGCCCATCTCTGGGGGATGCCGGTCGGCATCGTCGCCAACAACGGCATCCTGTTCTCGGAATCGGCGCAGAAGGGTGCGCACTTCATCGAGCTCTGCGCCCAGCGCGGCATCCCGCTCGTCTTCCTGCAGAACATCACGGGCTTCATGGTCGGCCGGAAGTACGAGGCCGGCGGCATCGCCAAGGACGGCGCCAAGATGGTGACGGCGGTCTCGTGCGCCGCCGTGCCGAAGCTGACGGTGATCGTCGGCGGCAGCTTCGGCGCCGGCAACTACGGCATGTGCGGGCGCGCCTTCGGGCCGCGCTTCCTGTGGATGTGGCCCAACGCGCGCATCTCCGTCATGGGCGGCGAGCAGGCGGCGTCCGTCCTGGCCCAGGTCCGCCGCGACAACATCGAGGCCGCCGGGGGCGCCTGGCCGGCCGCGGAGGAGGCGGCCTTCAAGGACCCGATCCGCCGCCAGTACGAGACCCAGGGCCACCCCTACTATGCGTCGGCACGCCTCTGGGACGACGGCGTCATCGACCCTGCCGACACGCGCCGGGTGCTGGCGCTCGGCCTTGCCGCCGCCCTCAACGCCCCGGTGGAGCCGACGCGCTTCGGCGTCTTCCGGATGTGAGGGCGGGCCGGCGCAGCGGCTGGATCAGCCCTCGCGCCAGTGCGGCGGGTAGGTGCGCTCGTAACCCGGCATCGCCTCGATCCGCGCCTGCCAGGCGGCGAGCCGGGGATAGCGCGCGGCCAGCGGCCGGACGCCGAGGTCGATGGCGCGGGCGGCCTCCTTGCCGGCGGCGCGCTCGACATACTTCAGGAAGGGGAAGGCGGCGAAGTCGGCCGCCGACGGGGCGGGACCGCCGGCCAGCCAGTCACCCTGCGCCAGGGCGGTCTCGAGGCCCGCCAGTTCGGCGTGCAGCGCCGGCAGCGCCGCCTCGACCTTGCCGGCCGTGTCGGCATCCGGCTTGGCGAACATCAGCGGCCGGGCGACGCCGTACACCGCCTCCTCGAGGTCGCTGACGATGCGGCTGCACCATTCGAGGATGTGCGTGCGCTCCGCGTGGCTCGCACCGAACAGGGCCGGACCGGAGCCGAGCCCGTCGAGATGGTGCATGATCGCCAGCGATTCCGTGACGACGCGGTCGCCGTCCTTCAGCGCCGGCACCTTGCCGCGCGGGTTGACGGCGAGGAAGGCCGGCGCCTTGTGCTCCTTGGCGCTGAAGGACAGCAGCCGCGATTCGTAGGGGACGTGGCGCGCCGCCGCCGCCAGCAGGACGCGCCACGCATAGGGGCTGCCGCTGCCCCAGTAGATTTCAACGCTCATGATGCCGCTCGCTCCCTCTCGGTCCGTGCCGGCCGGCGGCCGGGCAGGGGAGAGGTCGGGACGCGGGCGGTTCCCGTCAATGGCGGCCGCGGCCGCCGCCGGTCAGGACCAGTTGCGCCCGCCGCCGGCGCGGCGCGGGAAGGCCGGTGCCTCGTTCAGGTCGTCCGGCCGCTCGTCGACGACGAGCGGGTGGTCCTCCGGCAGCAGCGTGTCGCCGGGGCGCGACGGCGGTGTCTTGGGGCGCCGTCCGACGACCTCGATCAGCCGGTCGGCGGCCACCAGTTCCGCCACCCGGGCGCCGTCGCGCGCCTGCGCGAGCTGGGCGTGGACGAAGGCGGTCTCGGAGGTCAAGGGTTCGGGCGGGCAGAGCAGGATCGGGTGGCAGGCGTCGCTGGCGGTGACCAGGAAGAAGCCGCCGACCCGCTCCTGGATCTGCTCGCCGGCCCGCGTGCGGGTGCGCCAGCACACGAACTCCCGCAGCCGCTGCGCGCCCGGTCCCGCCGCGACCAGCGCGCCCGAATTGTCGACCCAGACATTGCTGGGGCGCCGGCCGATGATGCGGAAGAGCTCGATGGCCGCCGGGGCCTCGAAGGCGCGGATGGGGCGCGGCTGGATCGCGCTGCGGCCCCGCGGCCGCGGCGGGGGCGTCGGGGCCATGCCGGTCCTAGTAGCCCTCGCGCTCCATGCGCTTGCGCAGGGCCTTGCGCCGGCGGCGGACGCCCTCGGCCTTCTCGCGCGCGGCGCGCTCGGACGGCTTCTCGTAGGCGCGGCGCATCTTCATCTCGCGGAAGATACCCTCGCGCTGCATCTTCTTCTTCAGCACGCGCAGCGCGCCGTTGACGTCGTTGTCGCGGACTAGAACCTGCATGGTCACCTTTCCGTAGGCGCCGGCCCGATGGGACGGCGGAGACGCCCCGCCGGGCGTCCCTGATTGGTCGTCGATCCGTTGAATACACGGCCGGCGCGGCATGGCGCCCGCCATTGCGAAACAACGGGCCCGTGCCGCCGGGCTACCGCCGGCACAAGGAACATCCGTCGCGCAGGCCTGCATTTGGCACGTTGGCGCCGCCGTTG
Organism: Allostella sp.; assembly: GCF_041913585.1. Lineage (NCBI taxonomy): Bacteria > Pseudomonadati > Pseudomonadota > Alphaproteobacteria > Rhodospirillales > Allostellaceae > Allostella > Allostella sp. The sequence continues at coordinate 6,540 of NZ_JAYSFE010000040.1, read as the reverse complement.
CAAGCCGAACCATCGCCTCTTGACGCTGCGGGCCGGGGCGAACATCGTCCGCGGGCGTCCGCAATCCCCCACCCGAGGGGCAGCACAGCGATGGCCGGCACCGTCCTCGTCTCCGTCAGCGGGTCCGTCGCCCGCGTCACCATGAACCGGCCGGAGGTCCACAACGCCTTCGACGAACGCCTGATCGAGGAACTGACCCGGACCTTCGAAGGCCTCGCCGCCGACCGCGCCGTCCGCGCCGTGCTGCTCGGCGCCAACGGGCGCAGCTTCTCGGCCGGGGCCGACCTCAACTGGATGAAGCGGACCGCCGGCTACACCGAGGCCCAGAACCTCGAGGACGCCCGTCGGCTTGCCCACATGCTGCGGGTGCTGGACGGCATGCCGCAGCCGACGGTGGCGCTGGTCCAGGGCCCCGCCTATGGCGGCGGCGTCGGCCTCGTCGCCTGCTGCGACATCGCGGTCGCCGTTCCCGAGGCCGCCTTCTCGCTGTCGGAGGTCCGGCTCGGCCTGCTGCCGGCGGCGATCAGCCCCTACGTGGTGGCGGCGATCGGCGCCCGCCAGGCGCGCCGCTATTTCCTGACCGCCGAGCGCTTCGACGCCAGCGAGGCGCGGCGCATCGGCCTCGTCCACGAGATCGCCCCGCGCGAGGAACTGGAGGCGGCGGGCCGCCGCCTGCTCGACGCGCTCGCCGCCGGCGGGCCGGAGGCGCAGGCGGCCTCGAAGCGCCTCGTCGCACGGGTCTCGGCCGGGCCGATCGACGAGGCGATGGTCGAGGACACCGCCCGCCGCATCGCCGCGCTGCGCGCCGGCGCCGAGGGACGGGAAGGGGTGGCGGCGTTCCTGGAGAAGCGGCCGCCGTCCTGGCGCGCGGGCTGACGGGCGGCTGCGATGTTTCGTTCGGTCCTGGTCGCCAACCGCGGCGAGATCGCCTGCCGGGTGATGGCGACGGCGCGCCGCATGGGGATGCGGACGATCGCCGTCCATTCCGAGGCCGACCGCGACGCCCTGCATGTCCGCTTGGCCGACGAAGCCTGGCCGATCGGTCCGGCGCCGGCACGGGAGAGCTATCTCTCGGTCCCGGCGCTGATCGCGGCGATCCGCGCCTCGGGCGCCGAGGCGGTGCATCCGGGCTACGGCTTCCTCTCGGAGAATGCGGAGTTCGCCGAGGCGGTCGCCGCCGCCGGCGCCGTCTTCGTCGGGCCGCCGCCGGCGGCGATCCGCGCCATGGGCTCGAAGAGCGCCGCCAAGGCGCTGATGGAGCAGGCGGGCGTGCCGGTGGTGCCGGGCTATCACGGCCAGGACCAGTCGCCGGCGGTGATCGCCGCCGAGGCGGCGCGGATCGGCTATCCGGTGCTGGTCAAGGCGTCGGCCGGCGGCGGCGGCCGCGGCATGCGGGTCGTCGCGCGGCCGGAGGACCTGGCGGCGGCGCTGGAGGGGGCGGCGCGGGAGGCGGCCTCGGCCTTCGGCGACGGCCGGCTGCTGATCGAGAAGTATCTGACCCGGCCGCGGCACATCGAGCTGCAGGTCTTCGCCGATGCGCACGGGGCGGCGATCCATCTCTTCGAGCGCGACTGCTCCGTCCAGCGCCGGCACCAGAAGGTGATCGAGGAGGCGCCGGCGCCCGGCATGACGGCCGAGCGCCGCCGCGCCATGGGCGAGGCGGCGACCCAGGCCGCGCGCGCCATCGGCTATGCCGGGGCAGGCACGGTCGAGTTCATCGCCGAGGGCGAGCAGTTCTGGTTCATGGAGATGAACACGCGTCTCCAGGTCGAGCATCCGGTGACCGAACAGGTGACCGGACTCGACCTCGTCGAGTGGCAGTTCCGCGTCGCCGCCGGCGAACGGCTGCCGCTCGCCCAGGAGCAGGTGGCGCTGGCGGGGCACGCGATCGAGGCCAGGCTCTATGCCGAGGACCCGGCACAGGACTTCCGGCCGGCCACCGGCCGCCTCGTCCATCTGGCGCTGCCGGCCGGGCCGGGCATCCGGGTCGACTCGGGCGTCGCGGCCGGGGACGCGGTTTCCGTCCATTACGACGCGATGATCGCCAAGATCGTCGCCCATGGCCGGGACCGCGGCGAGGCGCTGGCGCGCCTCTCGGCCGCGCTCGCCGCCACCGAGGTGGCGGGCGTGGCCACCAACCGCGACTTCCTGGCGCGGCTCGCCGTCCATCCCGCCTTCGCCGCGGCCGATCTCGATACCGGCTTCATCGCGCGCCATGCGGCCGCGCTGCTGCCGGCGCCGGGGCCGGCGGCCGAGGATGCGGTCGCGGCGGCGCTGGCGCTGCTCCTCGCCGAGCGCGAGGCCGCCGCGGCCGACCGGTCGCCGTGGGCGGCGGCCGACGGCTGGCGCATCGGCGAGCGGCAGCGGCGGACGCTCGCCTTCCGCGACGGCGAGCACCGGATCGTGGTGCTCGTCCACCATGCGGCCGACGGCTGGCGGCTCGAGGCCGACGGCCTCGCGGGCGAGGCGACGGCGGAGCGGGCGGCGGGCGCCGCACTGGCGATCCGCTTCGCCGGCCGGCGCTTCCGCCGCGCCGTCGTGCGCAGCGGCGATCGCTTCCACGTCTTCGGACCGTCGGCGACCCGCGTGCTCGTCCTCGTCGACCCGCTCGCGCCCGCGGTCTCGGCCGAGGCCGGGACAGGGCATCTGACGGCGCCGATGCCCGGCCGCATCACCCGCGTGCTGGTCGCCGAGGGTGACGATGTCGCCGCCGGACAGCCCTTGCTGGTGCTGGAGGCGATGAAGATGGAGCACACGATCCGGGCGCCCGCGGCCGGCCGCGTCCGGCGCCTGCGCTACGGCGAGGGCGACCTCGTCGAGGAAGGCGCGGAGATGGCGGAACTGGCGACCGACGAGGCCGGCGGATGCTGACGCTCTGGGGCAATCTCGAATCGGGGAACGTCTACAAGGTGCGGCTGCTGTGGGGCTGGCTCGGTCTGCCCCATCGCCGCATCGACGTCGACCAGACGCGCGGCGAACCCGCGACCCCGGCCTTCCGCGCCGTCAACCCGATCGGCAAGGTGCCGGCGGTCCGGCTGGAGGACGGGCGCGTCCTCGGCGAATCGGGGGCCATCCTGCAGTTCTTCGCCAACGGCACGCCCTACTGGCCGGCCGATCCCTGGGCGCAGGCCGAGGTCCTGCGCTGGATGTTCTTCGAGCAGTACAGCCACGAGCCGGCGATCGCCGTGAACCGCTATCTCCGACGCTTCGTCGACCGGCGGAGCGCGTTCGACGAGGAGCGCCTCGCCCGCAACCATCCCCGCGGCGAACAGGCGCTCGACGTCATGGAGGAGCGGCTGGCGGGGCACGACTGGCTGGTCGGCACGGCGCCGACGATCGCCGACATCGCGCTCTACGCCTATACCCACGTCGCCGACGAGGGTGGTTTCGCACTCGACGGGCGACCCGGCATCGGGCGCTGGCTCCGGCGCATGGAAGGGCTGCCGGGCCACTTCCCGATGCGGCAGGAGACCGCCCTCGAGGTCCTGGGGTTCGCGGCATGACCCGTCCCGCCGCCGTCAGGCTCGTCGAGGTCGGACCGCGCGACGGGCTGCAGAACGAGGCGCAGCCGGTGCCGACGGCCGTGAAGGTGGAACTGATCGAGGCGCTGGCCGAGGCGGGGATGCCGGTCGTCGAGTCGGGGAGCTTCGTCTCGCCGAAATGGGTCCCCCAGATGGCGGACACGGCAGCCGTGCTGGCGGCGCTCCGGCGGCGGCCGGGCGTCTCCTACCCGGTGCTGGTGCCGAACCTGAAGGGACTCGAGGACGCGCTTGCGGCGGGGTGCGAGGAGGTGGCGGTCTTCGCCGCCGCGTCGGAGAGCTTCGCGCGCCGCAACACCAACTGCACGATCGAGGAGAGCTTCCAGCGCTTCGCGCCGGTGGTTGAGCGCGCGCTCGCCGCGGGCGTGCGCGTGCGCGGGTATATATCCTGCGTCGTCGCCTGCCCCTACGAGGGGCCGATCGCCCCGGCGGCGGTCGCCGGCGTGGCGGCGCGGCTGGCCGATCTCGGCTGCTACGAGGTGTCGCTCGGCGACACGATCGGCGTCGGCACCCCGGCGCAGGTGCTGGCGATGCTGGACGCCGTCGCGGCCCGCCTGCCGGTCGAGCGGCTGGCGGTCCATTTCCACGACACCTACGGCCAGGCGCTCGCCAACATCCTGGCCTCGCTCGATCGCGGCATCGCCGTCGTCGACTGTTCGGTCGCGGGGCTCGGCGGCTGCCCCTACGCCAAGGGGGCCACGGGGAACGTCGCCAGCGAGGACGTCGTCTACCTGCTGCACGGGCTCGGCATCCGCACCGGCGTCGACCTCGACCGGCTGGCGCTCGCGGGCGACCGCATCTCGGCCCATCTCGGGCGGCCGAGCGGGTCCCGGGTCGCCCGCGCGCTCGCGGGCAAGCGCCATTAGCGGGCTCGTCGCTCCCGCCCGCGTCGTCCCGCTCCTGGCGGTCCTGGCGCTGGCCATCGCCTTCGTGGCGCCGGCGCCGGCCGGGGTGCCGCCGGCGACCATGCATGCGGGCGCGCTCGCCTTCTTCACCATCGGGCTGTGGGCCACCGGGGCCATGCCCGAGCACGTGACGGCGCTCGTCTTCATGACGCTGGCGGTGCTGCTCAAGGTGGCGCCGCCGGGGGTCGCCTTCGCCGGCTTCGAGGCGACCGCCATGTGGCTCGTCTTCGGCGGCATCATCATCGGCACGGTGATGCAGCGCACCGGGCTCGGCGAGCGGCTGGCGGTCGCCATCCTGCCGCTCTTCGGCGCGTCCTACACGCGGGCGCTGGCAGGGGTGGCGGTGGTGGGGGTGGCGCTCGCCTTCGTCATGCCGTCGACCATGGGGCGAATCGTGCTGCTGATGCCGATCATCCTGGCGCTTGCCGACCGCATGGGCTTCGTCGAGGGGCGACCGGGCCGGACCGGCATGGCGGTGACGCTGGCCGTCACCAGCTTCATGGTGCCCTGCACGATCCTGCCGGCCAATGTGCCCAACATGGTGCTGGTGGGGGCGGCCGAGTCGCTGCACGGCGTCACCCTGACCTACGGCCAGTACCTGAAGCTGCATTTTCCGGTGACCGGGCTGCTGAAGGCGGTCTGCATCGTCGCCGCGGCCCGCATCGCCTTTCCGGACCGACCGGTGCCGCCGGCGCCGCTGCCGCCGCGCGGCCCGATGAGCGCCGACGAGCGCAAGCTGGCGCTGCTGCTGGCGGTGGCGCTCGGCTTCTGGGTGACCGACTTCCTGCACGGCATCAATGCCGGGTGGATCGGACTGGCGGCGGGCGTGATCTGCCTGCTGCCCGGGGTCAACCTGCTGCCGCCGCCGGCATTCGCCCGCGAGGTCAATTTCTCGTCCACCCTCTATGTCGCCGGCATCCTCGGGCTCGGCACGATGGTGGCGCAGAGCGGGGTGGGGGCGCTGGTATCGGGAGGGCTCCTGTCGATCCTGCCGCTTCAGCCCGGCGCCGACTTCACCAACTTCCTGTCGCTCACCGCGTCCTCGGCGCTGCTCGCGCTCGCCACCACCTTTCCGGGCGTGCCCGCGGTGATGACGCCGCTGGCGCCCGACCTTGCCGCCGCCTCCGGCCTGCCGCTGCTGACGGTGATGATGACCCAGGTGGTGGGCTTCTCGACCGTGATCCTGCCCTATCAGGCGCCGCCGATCGTGCTGGCGCTGCAACTGGCGCGGGTGCGGATGGGCCAGGCGGCCCGGGTGACGCTGCTGGTGCTGGTCCCGACCGTGCTGGTGCTGGTGCCGCTGGCCTATCTCTGGTGGCGGCTGCTCGGCTACTTCCCATGAACCAGGCGACGCTCCATCTGATGAAGCTCTGCGTCGGCGTCGAGCAGGTCGAGGAGCTCGCGGCCTTCCAGGCGCGGCGGCTCGCCGAGCACGGGCGGGTCTGGCACCTGACGCGTGCGACGCCCCGGCGGGCGGCGGAACTGCTCGACGGCGGCTCGCTCTACTGGTCGGTGCGCGGCAGCCTCAAGGTCCGCCAGCGTCTTCTCGGCTTCGAGGCGGAGACGGACGAGCAGGCGCGGCCGCGCTGCCGGCTCCTGCTCGACCCGGAACTGGTGCGGACGGCGCCGCGGCCGATCCGGCCGTTCCAGGGCTGGCGCTACCTGGCGGCCGGGGACGCGCCGCCGGATATGGACGCGACGGGGCGGGGCGGCGATGCGCTGCCGGCGGAGATGGTGGAGGAGCTGCGGCGGCTCGGTCTGTGGTGAGCGGCGCGAAATCGGCGGCGCGGGCGAAGTTGGGGCTGGACAGGGCCGATGGCCATCCCTATCTTCCTTGCCTGCGTCGCGTGACGCACCCAGCAGACATTGCTTGGTGGCACGTTCCGGTCCCGAAATCCGGCGGCCGGGGTTTTCAGCGTTCCGGCCCTGCCGGCTCGGTGAGAAAAAGACGAAGCGGTGGCGGAAAGTTGCTTGACGGCCTGACGGCCTCCCGGTAAAAGCCCGCCTCCCGACGCGATGATGTCGCGAAGGGAAACGAAGTAAACGGTTCTTGGACATCGTGATTAGGGAAGGGATGCGCGGGCGGCGGTGCCTTG
>NZ_JAYSFE010000039.1:0-35284 GCF_041913585.1 Allostella sp. | reverse complement strand
CGGCGCCGGGGCCGCCGACCAGCGTGTCGGCGCCCAGCCCGCCCGCGAGGTCGAATGTCCCGGTGGCGGAATCGTTGGCGTCGATGAGGTCGCCGCCGGTGGTGCCCGTGACCTCGAGGACCGACTGCGAGCGGTTGTCGACCGCGCCCTCCGGCGCATCGTTGACCGACACGTTCTCGACGCTGACGTCGGTCGGTCCGGCATTGGTCTTGCCGGGCTCGCCGATGCGGATCGCCGTGCTGGTGCCGTCGATCGAGCCGTTGCGGACGACGACATTGTCGAGCGTCGCCGGATCGGCGCTGTAGGATGGGGCGTCGTCGCGCGCCTTGATGGTGATCGCGCCGCCGATCGGATCGCTCGCCGCCTCGCCGTCCTTGTTGCTGCGTCCGACGTCGGTGAAGGTGAAGTTCTCGATCGTGATGTTGGCGTAGTCGCCGTACTTGGCGTTGATGTCGATGCCGGCCCCGGTCGTTCCCACCTGCTCGGCCGAGCCGAAGGGCCGCGCGCGGCCGAACTCGCCGACGTCGTCCATGGTCACGTCGGTGATGGTCGCGTTGCTGAGCTGTTCGGCGTAGATGCCCTTGACCGTCAGATTGACGAAGCTGGTGCCGTCGATCGTCACGCCGTCGAACGAGCCGTTGGCGGTCGCGTTGATGTCGACGCCCATGTAGCTGTCGCGGATCTCGCCGCCGGACAGCGTGAAGTCGGTGACGTCGATGTCGACGCCGGCCTCCTTGCGGATGGCGGAGATGGTGTTGGCGATCGTGACGTTCTCGATCGTCACGCCGTCGCTCGTCCGCAGCTCGATGCCGACCTTGTCGTCCTCGACCCGGAGGTCGCGGATGGTCACGTCGTCGGCCTGGACGGTGAGCACGGCGCCGGTGCTGGTATAGGCCGTGACCGTCTTCAGCCAGTCCGCCACCGTGGTCTGTTCGAGGTCGATGCCGTTGGTCGCGCTGAACGTGCCCTTGACGACCGCGCCGTCGAGCCCGGCCAGCGTCACCGACTTGTCGATGATCGCTCCGGCATGCACGCCCGGCGCCAGCAGGATGGTGTCGCCGGCCGCCGCCGCATCCAGCGCCGCCTCGATCGACTGGAAGGCGCCCCCGACGGTGTCGACCAGCAGGTAGGTCGTGCCGTCGATCTCGACCTTCTCCGTCCCCGTCAGCGTATCGGCATCGAGCCCGTCCTGGACGACCCACTGGCCGCCGGCGAAGGTGATGACGGCACCCGCCCCGAAGACCGCGGTGTCGGTACCTTCGCCGCCGTCGAGCCGGTCCGATCCCAGGTCGCCGGACAGCCGGTCGGCGCCGTTGCCGCCATAGAGGGAATCGTTCCCCTGGCCGCCGAAGAGGTGATCGTCGCCGCCGTCGACCGTCTGGGCGCCGCCCGGCTTGTCGTGGCCGTAGAGTTCGTCGTCGCCCTGGCCGCCATGGAGCGTGTCGCTGCCGCCCTTGCCGATCACCCGGTCGTCGAATGCGGTGGCGGTGATCTCCTGGTCGCGATCCTCGCCGCCGGCGATGCTCTGGTTGATCTTGTCGCCCTGGATCTCGGTGGCGACGATGCCGGACGGCAGGTCGAGCGCCCAGGCGCCGGCCGCGATGTCGTCGAGGATGCCGTCGACGTTGAGGAGGTTCCAGCCCGCCTGCGCCCCCGAGAAGTCGATGCCGTCGCCGGCGATCGCCAGGCCGTCGATGTTGGAATAGTTGAAGACGGCGACGGCGTTCTTGCCGAAGGCGCCCTGGATCACCAGCCCGTCGATCGAGACCGTCCCCATGTCCGGGCTCGGCTGCGTCGCCAGGACATCGTTGACGCGGCCGGTGAACTGCACCGCGAATTCGGGATTGGTGCCGTTGCCGCCCGGCGTCGGCACGCCCTCCGCCCCGGTGATCGTCACGTCGGCGATGAGCGCGTCGCCCTCGAACCCCCAGAGGTGGAGATGGGCGCTGCCGTTCACCGTGCTGGTGCCGTTGTCCTCGAACGTGCTGCCGGTGACGGTGACGCCGCCGAGCGTTCCGGGATTGGTCAGGACGCCGTAGTCGACGAAGCCGTGCAGATCGACGTTGGTCAGGACGAGGCCCCCGACATCGGCCCCGCTCGCCGTCAGGATGCCGATCTTGTCGGTGCCGCCGCCGCTGATCGTCAGGTCCTGGAAGGTGACGGTCTCGCCCGCGAGGCCGGTCCCGCTCAGTTGGATGGCCGCGCCGGCCGCCGCGTCGACCTCGATCGTGCCGCCGCCGTGACCGACGAACGTCAGCCCGTGGGCGATGGTCAGGGGCGCGGTGTAGGTGCCGTCGGCGATGTCGATGGTGTCGCCGCCCGACGAAGCCGCGATCGCCGCCGTGATCGTCGCGAACGGGTTGCCTTCACTGCCGTCCCCGCCTCCGGACGACGGGGTTCCCACGTAGTAGGTCGTAGCCATCGATGTTGCCCCCCGACAGCAGTCCGGCGCCGCAGCCGGCCCGGACTCGCAATGCGGGTATCTTCGATCACGTCCAATCGGAACATGATGGGCCAGCGCGCCCCAACCGCCCGGGGAACCGGCCGCGACACCCACGAAACTGCGCGATAAAATTCAACTAAACCGGTCTATACCACCGGATGTTGCACAAAGTTATCCCGCGTTTTGGGGATATGCGTGTGAAATTTCGCCTATCGGGGCGGCAATAAGAACCAATATGGATCGATCTCGGGATCGAGGCCCCGATTGATGCGATTCCCGGTCAGCGGCACCCGTCGGGGGTAGCACCGCGAGTGCGGATCAGACGCACCAGCGACACGGTCGCGAGCAGCAGGACGAGCGCGCCGAGGAGATCGCCGATCATGACCGCCAGGAGGTTGACCGGAAGCTCGCGCGGCGGCTCCAGGCCGACCAGGATGAGCTGGCCGTTGAGCACGGCGGAGTTGGTGAAGGCGGAGAGGCCGGCGATCACCGGCAGGTGCCACCAGACGAGGTCGTGCCACGGGTGGCGCACCCCGGTCACGGACGAGAAGAGCTGGACCGAGATCCAGGGCATCAGGCCGGTGGCCATCGCGGTGACGGCGACGGTTCCCGCCCCCACCCCCGGCAGCACGTCGAGCACCCAGGGCACCGACCCCAGCGCCATGCCGAACGCCGCCCGCCAGCCGAAGAGCATGACGAGGAGGATCCGGATGCCGGCGGGCACGAACACCCAGTGGACGAACTCCTCCTCTTCCGTCCACTGGAAGAGCACCTCGTTGTTGAGGTAGATCGAGACCATCCACAGCACGGCGGAAACGCCGACCAGTGCCAGGTCGGCCGGCAGGCGTCGCGCCACGACGGCGCGTGCTTGCGCCATCGCGGCGGCTAGCCCCCGGCCGCGAGGTGCGTGTCCAGCGACCAGGACACGAGGTTCAGGTTGCGCTGCGCCTTCTCGGTCAGCCGCACTTCCTTGCGGACCCGGCTGCCCTCGGCATAGCGGATCTCGACCCAGTCGTTGTGCTCGAGGTGGCGCAGCCGCTTGGCCACCGTCATCGGCGCGCCGAGATCACGGTTGCGGACGACGTCGGAGATGTGGACCGGCGTGCCCGAGGCGATCACGCCGCCGATCGCCACCAGCACCCGCCGCTCTTCGGGCGTCAGTTCCTTCAACTGGCTGCGGCCTTCCGCCGCCGCGATGATGTTGTGCAGCGCGAACAAGGTCTTCTTCAGTTCCATCCCGCACCGTCCTAGAGCCAGCGGCCGCCGGCTCCGACAAGAACCGTGATCGTCCCGAGCCACATGTTGATGGTCACGATGACGCGGATCTGGTCGAGGCTGCGGGCAGCAGCCGGCCAGTCCCGCGCCTGGACGGCGCGCTCCAGGCGCTGCCGGGGAGCGAACCACAGATGCGCGAAGAGGAGCATCATGATGACGCCCGTCCCCTGCATCAGATGAACGTAGCCCCCGAACGCGTCGAAGCCGCGCACCGCCAATATGCCATAACCGGTGGCGAGCAAGAGGATTATCGCGCCCCACACGAACCGGAAGAAGCGACCAAGCACCGCAGCCATGAACGGCAGGCGCACCGACGGGTCGAGGCCCCGCACCGCCGGCCGCAGGCAGAAGTGGGCGAAGACCATGCCGCCGAGCCAGACCGCGGCCGAGAGCGCATGCAGCGCGACGAGGGTTCCGAGCGTCATCATGGCGTCGCCGCCTCCTCCGGCCGTGCCGGTCAGTGCCCGAGGCCGGGACGGCGGCGGTAGCGGCCGTCGGCCAGTTCGCCGAACAGTTCGGCGATCTGCGGGTGGTTGACCGGCTTGCCGGTCTCGTCGGGCAGCAGGTTCTGCTCCGACACGTAGGCGACATAGGACGAATGCTCGTTCTCGGCCAGCAGATGGTAGAAGGGCTGGTCCTTGCGCGGGCGCAGGTGGCTCGGGATCGACTGGTACCACTCCTCGGTGTTCGCGAACTCCGGGTCGACGTCGAAGACGACGCCGCGGAACGGATAGAAGCGGTGGCGGACCACCTGTCCGATGGGGAACTTGGCCTGACGTGCGATCGGCATCGTGCGTTCGTGGGGGAAGGGATCGCGGCGGAGATCGCCGGAGCCCCGATCCTAGCGGCTTTCCGCGGCGCTTGTCTCCCCTCCGCCCTCGGCATCGGCGAGCGTCGCCCGCGCCCGCATGAAGAGCCACGGGGTCGGTCCGGAGCGCCACTCCCACAGCGCCAGCAAGCGGTCGAGTTCCGGCACGCGCGCGAATTCCGGCGGCAGGTCGAAGGGCAGCAGCGTCGGGCGATGGAGCTCGACCCGGTGGGTCGCCTGGAAGCGCCGCGCGATGGTCAGCGAGAGGCCGGGCCGGAAGCAGTCGTGGCACTCGACCAGAACGTCCATCGCCGCCAGCGCCGGTTGGGCCGCGGGGTCGAGCAGTTCCTCCTCCGCCCCCTCGATGTCGCAGACGACGAGGGCGCGGGCGCCCGGCCAGCGCGCCAGGTCGGCCGGCGCCAGGGTCCCGCCGATGGCGATCCGCTCGGCGATGCCGTTGCGCGCGGCGAGCCGCCGGCACGCCGCCTGGGCCTCGGGGTTGGTGTCGAAGGCGAGGATGCGCGCGCCCGGCATGCGCCGCGCCAGCCCGACCGTGTAGTAGCCCTCCGCACAGCCGACATTGACGACGACGTCGTAGGGGGTGGCGACGATGCGCTCGACGACGCCGTGCAGTTCGCGTTCGTAGGAGCCGAGGAGCTTCGGCACATGGCAGCCCTCCAGCACCTCGACCATGCCGGCGAGCCCGGCGAACGGGCCGGCGAGGACGGTTCCGCGATATTCCTGCAGCAGCTTGTCGCGGATCAGCGTCACCCGCCAGCGCGACAGCATCGGCAGGGCCTTGCCGAGGCGCTGGCGGTTGCCGAGCGCCGGGTCCGCCAGGTCCTCGGCGAGATAGCCGGCGACCCGGTCGCTGATGTCGGAGGGCAGGTCGGTCTGGCGCACGCCCGGAATTCTGCCATGGCGGGGACGCCCGGGCGATAGGTCGCAAGTGCGCCCCCTTCCCGCGGCCGCCGCCGTCGAACAAGCTGGAGGTGCGATGCTCCAGACCCCGCTTCTCCGCCCGATCGTGACCCTGGCCGGCCTCTACGGTGCCGGCGGCGTCGCCGCCTTCGCGTTCGCCGCCCATGCCGGCGGCGACGAGACCCTGCGCACGGCGGCGCTCTTCCTGCTGCTGCACGGCGCGGCGCTGGCGGGCACGGCCGCCCTCGGCGCGGCCGTCGCGAGCGGCCTGCTCGCGCTCGGGACGCTGCTCTTCTGCGGCGACCTCCTGGCCCGCGCCTGGCTGGGCCACCGGCTGCTGCCGATGGCGGCACCCGCGGGCGGCAGCCTCCTCATCCTCGGCTGGCTGGCGCTGGCATGGCGGGGGCTGGCCGGGCGCAGATAGGAACCCTGGTGCTGCGGCCGGGCGGACGACCCCTGCCGATCCGCCGTCCGGCCACAGCCCCGCCCGAACGCATCCGATCCGCTGGGTCCGGCGGCGCGCCGTCGATCGGACGGGACGCCACCCGGAGCGGATGCTGCCCGGGCACCCGGCCGGCCCCGCCCATCCCCCCTGCCGGGGCGGGCGCGGCCGGCCAACTCAACCCATCGCCGCCACCTCCGCGACCGGCGCATCGCGATCGATATGCAGTCGCATAAAATGCCGGCGAGATGTTCGCGGGCGACGGCAGGTCCCCGGCGCGGCTATAGTCGGCCGACCGCGACGGCCCTGGCCGCGCCCCCGCGCGACGGAGACGCAAGCATGAAGACCGACGCCGAGGTGATCGTCCACCTCAACCGCCTCCTCAAGAACGAGCTGACGGCGATCAACCAGTATTTCCTCCATGCCCGGACCCTGCGCCACTGGGGCTTCGAGCGACTGGGCAAGAAGGTCTACGAAGAGTCGATCGGCGAGATGCGGCATGCCGACCGGCTGATCCAGCGCATCCTCCTGATCGACGGGCACCCCAATCTGCAGGATCTCGGCAAGCTGCTGATCGGCGAGACCGTGGTCGAGTGCCTCGAATCCGACCTGAAGCTGGAGACGACCGCCCGGCGCGACGTCCTCGCCGCGGTCGCCCATTGCGAGCGGGTGCAGGACTACGTCTCGCGCGAGATCGCGGTCGCGATCCTCGAGGACACCGAGGAACATATCGACTTCCTCGAGACCGAACTCGGCCTCGTCGAGAAGGTCGGGCTGCAGAACTACCTGCAGACGCAGATCGGCGAGCATTCGAGCTAGCCCCTAGTCCGCGCCGGCCGGCGGCGCCGCCCCGGCGCAGACGGCGGCGGCGCCCGGCATCATCGCCAGCATCTCGCGGATCAGGGGCACGCAGCTTCCGCACTGGGGGCCGCTGCCGCAGCGGCGGAAGACGTCGCCGCAGCGGCGGGCGCCGTCGGCCATGGCGGCCCGGATTTCCCGATCGGAGATGACGCGGCAACTGCAGACGATCATGACACCCGGCGACTGCGAACCATTCGCACATGATGCTATGCGGTCCGCAGGCGGAGATCAAGCGCGATTGCGAGCGATTATCGACCGACCCGCGAAACGCCGGACGAGGGCGGCGGCGGGAAATGGGCCGGGACTACACGTCCCGGCCCACCGGCCCCCGGCGGGGACAGCGGGGCGGCCGGCGGGAGGGACGCCCCCGCCCCGGCCGGGCCCGCCCGCGGGGCCCCGAGGGCGGCTGCCGGCGACGGCGCCTGCCCTCTTGCAGGTCGAGATGGGGAGACCGGACGCGCGGACCAACCGGCGCGGGGTTCAAGAAGGCGTGAGAAGGGCCGGAATTGCGCTATCCATGCCGGACTGCCCCGGCCGCCCGCGGCTGCCGGCCCGACGGGAGGCCCCGGTTTGATCGTCTACCTGACCACGAGCGACCACGGCTACACGATCGGCGACTACCTGGCGGGGCCGGGGGCGGCACTGGCCGGCCGCCTCGTCCACCGCACCTATCCGAGCGTCCTCTCGGACCGGCCCGACGCCCTCGCCGGCCTCGTGCCCGCGACCTGGATCTTCGCCGACGTCGAGCGGCTGCTGCCCGGCGCGGCGGTGGCGGCGGCACGGCTCTGGCGCCGGCTGGCGGACGCCGGCTGCCGCCTTCTCAACCACCCGACGCGGTCGCTGCGCCGCTACGAGATGCTGCGGGTGCTGCACGAGCACGGCCGCAACGACTTCGACGTCTACCGGGTGACCGATCGCCGGCTGCCGCGGCGCTGGCCGGTCTTCCTGCGCCGCGACGACAACCACACCGGCGCGACCTCGCCGCTGCTGCATTCCGAGGCCGAACTGCGGCAGGCGATCGCCGATCACCGTCGGCGCAACTGGCCGCGCCAGAGCACGATCGTCGTCGAATTCTCCGACACCGCCGACGGCGAGGGCCTCTACCGCAAGTACGGCGCCTTCCGGATCGGCGACACCATCCTGCCCGGACACATGGACACGAGCCGCCACTGGCTGGTCAAGGATGCCGACCTCGACCTGCCGGAAGAACGCCGGCGCGAGCTGAGCTTCCTCGACGACAATCCCTGGGCGACGGAGATCCGCCAGGTCTTCGAACTGGCCCGCCTGGAGTACGGGCGGCTCGATTTCAGCATCCGCGACCGCCGGATGGTCGTCTGGGAGATCAACACCAACCCCCTGATCGCCAGCCCCGCCAGCCTGCGCCCCGACCGCGCGCCCGTCGCCCAACGGCTCTTCCCGCGCTTCGCCGCCGCGCTCGACGCGATCGACCGCGTCGCCTGACCGGTCAGGCCGGCGCCCGCGGCAGGCGCCGGGCGAGCAGGCGGCGCAGCGCCGGCCGGTCGACCTTGCCGTTGCCGGTGCGCGGCAGCGCCTCGATGCGGAGCACCGTCCGCGGCATCCGGTCCGCGGCGAGCCGGGCCCGGCAATGGGCGAACAGCGCCGGGTAGTCGACCGGCCCGGCGCTCTCGACCGCGGCCACCGGCACCTCCTGGTAGCGCGGCGACGGCATCCCCACGACGGCCGCGTCCGCGATGCCGGCGACGGTCCGCAGCACGTCCTCGATCTCGGCCGGGTAGATCTTGATGCCGCCGAAATTGATCCGGTCGTCGAGACGGCCGGCCAAGAAGAGGCAGCCCGCGGCATCGAAGCGCCCGGCATCGCCGGTCAGGAACCAGCCGTCGCGGAAGCTGCGGCCGCTCGCCTCCGGGTCGCCGAGATAGGCGCCGGCGGCATTGGCCGTGCGCACCCGGACCTCGCCCGTCCGGCCGGCGGGAAGCGGGTTCCCCGCCTCGTCGGTGATCCGGACCTCGCACCCGGGCAGGGGTCGCCCGACCGTCGCCGGGTCGTGGTCGAGGTCGGCCGGCCGGGCGCAGGCGACGACGCCCATCTCGTTGCTGCCGTAGGTGACGTGGAGGTTCGGCGTCAGTTTCCGTCGCACCGCAAGGCGTTCGGCCGGCCCGAGCATGGCGGTCGAGACGGAGAGGCAGCGCAGCGTGGGCATGGCCGGCCCCGTCGCATCCGGCACCCGCTCGAGCAGGTAGCGCAGGTGGCTCGGGGTCGCCTCGAGATGGGTGATCCGACGGGCACGCAGGAGGTCGAGAAAGCCGCCCGCGTCCGCCGGCAGCGCCACGGCGACCACCGTGCCGCCGGCGAGCAGGGTGCGTACCGCCGCCTGCCGGCCATAGGCGAAGTGGATCGGCACCAGCGGCAGGTGGCGGTCCGATGGCCCCTGCCCCAGCGCCGCGATGGTCTGGCGCGAGCGCTGGATCTGCTGGGCGTGGCTCAGCGGCGCCGCCTTGCGCAGGCCGGTCGAGCCCGACGAGAGGTTGATCTGTGCCGGCCGGTTCCCTCCCGGCGCCCGCATGGCCGCGGCCTCGGCCCCCGCGCCGGCCGCCACGACCGCCGCCGCCGACGGCCCGTCGCCGAGCTCCGTCACCACCCGCCCGGCGCCGGCCAGCGCCGCGAGCCGCGCGCGCTCGCCGGCAGGGTCGGCGGGGTCGAGCTGGACCGGGACGGCGCCGCCGAGCAGGGCACCGAGGAAGCCGACCAGCCCGTCGACCGGATCGCCCAGCACCAGCGCCACGACCCCGCCCCGGCCACAGCCATGGACGGCGAGCCCGGACGCGAACGCCGCCATCCGCCGAGCCAGTTCCCGATAGGACCAGACGCCGCCGTCCCGTTCGATCGCCGGCCGCTCGCCGTCCGCGGCGGCGACGGCCAGGATCGGGTCGACGAAGTTGTCGTCGTCCGCCATGGCGATCAGTGGACGTGGCCGGCGAGCTGCGCGCGCAACTCCCGCACCAGGACCTTGCCGGTGGGGTTGCGCGGGAGCTGGTCGAGCTGGAGGAAGATGGCCGGCGCCTTGGACCGGGCCAGCCATGCCCGGCAGTGCGCGCGCAACTCGGCCGGGGTCGCGGCGGCGGACAGGACCACCGCCGCCGCGACGACCTCCTGGTGCTGTCGCGACGGCACGCCGAACACCGCGCAGTCGGCGACCGCGGGGTGCGTGCGCAGCACCGCCTCCACCTCGAACGGATAGACCTTGTTGCCGCCGAAATTGATGCGGTCGTCGGTGCGGCCGGCGAGATGGAGCAGCCCGTCCCCGTCGAGCCATCCGGTATCGCCGGGATGGAACCAGCCGCCGCGATGGCCGGAGGCATCCCCGCCGAGATAGGCGTCGGACATCTGTGCGCCCGCCACGCGGACCTCGCCCATCGTGCCGGTCGCCACAGCCATGCCGGCATCGTCGACGACCTCGACGCGGATGCCGGGCATGGCACGGCCGACGCAGCCGGGCGCGCGATCCAGTTCCGGCGGGCCGGCATGGGTGGCGAACCCCATCTCGTTGCTGCCGTAGTTGATGTGCAGGGCCGGGCTCAGCCGGCGCCGGACGTCCAGCCGGTCGGCGAGCGGCAGGGCCGAGCCGCTGACCGAGAGTGCCCGCATCGCCGGGAGTGCCGGCTCCGGCTCGCCCGCCATCCCGTCGAGGAGGGTGCGGACATGGCTCGGCGTCAGCGTCAGATAGGTGATGCGCTCGCCCCGCAGCAGCGCCAGGAACTCCGGCACCCTGGCGGGCAGCGGCCGGATGACGACGGCGCCGCCGATGTCGAGCATGCGGACGGCGGAGTGACGGCCGAGCGCGTAGGCGAGGTCGATGACCGGCAGGTAGCGGTCGTCGGGCCCGAGCCCGAGCAGCGGCTCCAGCACCCGCGTCCGCTGCAGCATCTGGGCGTGCGAGGCGGGCGCGGCCTTCGACGGACCGGTCGTTCCGGACGAGGCCACGATCTGGGCCCAATGGTCGCCGCCCGCATGGCGGACGGCGACGGGATCGGCCGCGGCCGGCAGTTCGGCGAGGGCGATCACCGGCCAGCCCGGCGGCAGCGCCGCCCGGCCGTCGCTGAGGATGACGCCGCCGCCGGCCCGGGCCAGCAGCCGGTCGAGATCGGCCGGCACCGCGACCGGGTCGAGCGGCAGGGCGACGCGGCCGCCGAGCATGGTGCCGAGAATGGCGCGCAGGCAGGCGGGCTGGTCGCGGACGGCGACGGCGACCACGCCGCCCACGGGCACGCCGCGCTCGGCGAGGCCGGCCGAAACCCCCGCCAGCGAGGCCGCGAATTCGGCCCGGCTCAGTGTCCGTTCGGGCAGCGACAGGGCCGGGGCGTCCGGCCGGCGCGCGGCATGGTCGAGAATGCCGTCCAGATAGTTGGCCATGCCCATCGTTAGCACGGCCGGGGGCCGCAGCGGCAAGGGCGCCGCCGGCCCCGCGATCCGGCGGCGCCCCTCCGCTGCGGCGGTGCTCAGACCGGGGCGTACTGGGCGACGAACTTGGTGTTGAGATAGGCGTCGAGGCCCTCGCTGCCGCCCTCGGAACCGTGCCCGGAGTCCTTGACGCCGCCGAACGGTGTCTCCGGGGTCGAGACGGCCAGGCTGTTGACGCCGACCATGCCGCTCTCCAGCGCGTCGGCGATGGCGGACGCGGTCTTCTCCGATGCGGTGAAGGCGTAGGCGGCAAGCCCGTAGTCGAGCCGGTTGGCGCGCTCCACGACCTCGTCGAAGCTCTTGAAGGGGACGATCGGCGCCACCGGGCCGAACGGCTCCTCGTTCATGATGCGGGCGTCCTCGGGCACGTCGGACAGCACCGTCGGCTCGAAGAAGAAGCCCGTGTTGCCGGAGCGCTGGCCGCCCGCCTGCAGCTTGGCCCCGCGATCGACGGCGTCGCGCACGAAGCCCTCGATGGCATCGACGCGGCGGGCGTTGGCGAGCGGCCCCATCTTCGTGTCGGGGGCGAGACCATCGCCCAGCTTCAGGCCCTTCGCCACCTCGGTGAAGGTCTCGACGAACGCCTTGTACTTGCTCTCGTGGACGAAGAAGCGGGTCGGCGAGATGCAGACCTGGCCGGCGTTGCGGTACTTGCCGCCCGCCGCCATTGCCGCGACCTTGGCCGCGTCGACATCGTCGAAGACGATGACGGGCGAGTGGCCACCCAGCTCCATGGTGGTGCGCTTGGCGCCGCGGGCCGCCTGCGCCATCAGGAGCTTGCCGACCGCGGTCGAGCCGGTGAAGGAGATCTTGCGGACGACGGGCGAGCCGATGACCTGCTCCGACACCTTGGCCGGCACGCCGAAGACGAGGTTGAGCACGCCCTTGGGCAGGCCGGCCTCGGCCAGCGCGCGGGCGATCTCGACGCACGTGACCGGGGTCTCCTCCGACGGCTTGATGATCAGCGAGCAGCCGGCGGCCAGCGCACCGGCGATCTTGCGCATCGGCGTCAGCGCCGGGAAGTTCCACGGCGTGAACGCCGCGGCGACGCCGACCGGCTCGCGCAGCACCATCTGCCGGGAGCCGGGCGCGCGGCCGGGGATGATCCGGCCATAGGCGCGGCGGCCCTCCTCGGCGTACCAGTCCATGATGTCCGCCGACACCATGACCTCGATCTTCGATTCGGCCAGGACCTTGCCCTGCTCGGTCGTCATGCCGCGGGCGATCGCGTCGGCGCGCTCGCGCAGCGTCTGGGCGGCCTTGCGCAGGATCGCCGAGCGGTCGTAGGCGGAGGTCCGGCGCCACACCTCGAAGCCGCGCCTGGCCGCGGCCAGCGCCTCGTCGATGTCCGCCGGCGAAGCGTGCGTCACCTGGCCGATGGCGAGGCCGGTCGCCGGGTTGACGATGTCCTCGCCGCCGCCCGTGCCGTCGCGCCAGACGCCGTCGATGAAGAGCTGGATGTTCTGCATGGGGAAGCGCCTCTCGGTGCTGGGGGGAGTTCCGGACAGGCGAGATGGCACGGGCCGCGGGACGGCGCAAGCCGTCGCGCCGTCGCGGGCGGCCGGGCTTCAGTCGCCCCGGACGAGCCGGAACAGGGTCTTGGCTTCCGCGTAGTAGTACATGCGGTCCTCGGCCGTGGGGTAGTAGGGGCTGGGCCCGTCGTAGGGCGCGAAGCCGTCGAAGCCGAAGCGGCGCATGGCGACCGAGAAGCCGGCGCGCCGGAACGCCTCGGCATAGTCGTCGAGCGAGCGGTCCTGGGTCTCGACGTTGGTCGTCGCCGGGATGTGCTGCCGCCAGTGCGGCCACAGCCGGTTGCCGGTGTGGCAGCCGGTGACGGCGTAGTAGACCCCGCCCGGCCGCAACGCGGCCAGCACCGCGCGCGCATGCGCGTCGATGTCGGGCACGAGGTAGATGACCTCATGGCTGAAGGCGACGTCGAAGCGGCCGGCATGGGCGCCGAGGCCGGAGACGAGGTCGTAGGCGAGCGGCAGGTCGCCCTTCAGCGCCTCGGCCCGCGCCACCGATTCCGCGGCGATGTCGACCCCGAGGCCGAAGCGGAACGGCCGGATGGCGTGCAGCAGGCGCAGGAAGCCACCCTGGTTGCAGCCGAAGTCGAGCACCTCGGCGTGGGTCAGGTCCTTCTCGGGAACGAGGTCGACGAGGTGCCGCCAGACCGGCGCATGCGCCGGTCCCATGGCGTTCTCGCGCGTGCGATCCCGGTGCCAGGTCGGGATCGTGCCGGTGTCGTCCGCAGCCATGCCACCCTCACAAAATGCGAATGGTTCGCATTAGACGGTATCCGCAACCGGCGCGGCGCGCAACGGGCTTGGCGACGCCGGCCGCCGCGGGCGCCATAGTGGGAGCGATCGCAAGACTCCGGAGGACCCGCCGATGACCGACGCCCCGCTCCTGGCCCCGCTCTGGGATGCCCGCTTCGGCGAACCGCCGCCGGAAGGCCTGCCGGAGACCGTGCCGCCCGCGCTCGCCCGCATCCTCGGCCGCCGCACCATCCGCCGCCTGAAGCCGGACCCGGTGCCGGACGGACTGCTGGCGGTCCTCCTCGCCTGCGCCCAGTCGGCCCCGGCCAAGTCCGACCTGCAGCAATATTCGATCCTGGTGGTGAAGGACCCCGCGCGGCGGACGGCGATCGCGTCCTGGCTCCCGGCCCAGCCCTGGGTGGCGGAGGCGCCGGTCTTCCTCGTCTTCCTCGGGGACATGCGGCGCGGGCGGCGGATGGGCGAGTTCCGCGGCAAGCCGAACGCCAACGACAATGTCGACAGCTTCATGAACGCCGCCGTCGACGCCGCACTCGCCATGGAGACCTTCCTCCTCGCCGCCGAGGCGGCCGGGCTCGGCTGCTGCTGCATCAGCATGGTCCGCAACCATATCGACGCGCTGGCCGAACTCCTGTCCCTGCCCGACGGCGTGTTTCCGATCGCCGGCTTCTGCCTCGGCTGGCCGGCGGCCGAGGGCCGCGTCTCGATGCGGCTGCCGCCGGCCGCCGTCGTCCATGTCGACCGCTACGACGACCAGCGGCTGCCCGGCCTGATCGAGGCCTACGACCGCCGCCGCCACGCCCGCGCGCCGGTGGCGCCCGCCTCGCAGCGCCAGGCCGAGCGCTACGGCACCGTCGACTATTGCCCATGGTCGGAGAACGTCGCCCGCCAGCTCTCGGTGCCGGAGCGGGCCGGGTTCCGAGACTTCCTCGCCCGTCACGCCATCCGGCTGGGCTGAGGTGGCGCTGGACGGCATCGCGGCGGCGTAGCACGATCCGCGCGGCCTGCGGCGAGGTGCCGAATGACCAACCGTCTGCTCCCGTTGGCAGTGCTGCTGTCCGCCGGCGTCCTGGCGATGTCCCGGACCGGGCTCGCCGACGACCGCGAGGCGATGCGCCGCATCGCCGCCGAGAGTTTCGCCGCGATCCGGGCCGATAGCGGCCTGATGGCGGCGGCGCGCGCCGCCGGCGGCCCCCTCTTCGCCGCGCATTGCGCAGCCTGTCACGGCGCCGACGGCGGCGGGGGCCCGGGCGTGGCCAGCCTGCGCGTCGGTGCGTGGCGGTGGGGCGGCGCGCCCGAGACGATCGCCGAGACGATCCGCGTCGGCATCAACGCCGCCCATCCCGACACGCGGATGTCGTCGATGGCGCCGTTCGGCCCGCGGGGGCTGCTGACGCGGCCGGAGGCGGAGAGCATCGTCGCCTATGTCCGCACCCTGTCGGACCCGGCGGCGGCGCGGGACGCACCGGCGGAGCAGATCGCCGAGGGCCGCACGCTCTTCGCGTCGGACTGCGCCTCCTGCCACGGTGCGGACGGCAAGGGACGCAGGACGGTCGGCGGCCCCGATCTCACCGATGCGCACTGGACCCATGGCGGCGACCGCGCGGCGATCCTCGCCAGCGTGTGGGACGGCCGGAAGGGCGAGATGCCGGGCTTCGAGGATCGTCTCGGGCCGGCCGAGCGAAAGGTGCTGACGCTCCATGTCCTCGATTTCCGATAGCGCCTGCCGCTACTTCGGCGAGGCGATCGGCGTTCGCGCCGGCGCCCGGCCCGCGGCGCCGGCGATCGTCTCCGACGCGGGGACCGTCGATTTCGCGACCTTCGACCGTGCAGTCCGCGCCCAGGCCGACGCCTTCGCCCGCGCCGGCATCGGCCGAGGCGCGCGCGTCGCGCTCGCGATGCGCGACGATCCCCCGCACATCGCGGCGCTCTTCGCCCTGCAACGGCTGGCCGCCGTGCCGTTCATCATCGGCGCGGGCGATCCGCCCGGCATCCGCGATGCTCTGGCGGCCGCGGCCGGCGCCACCGTCGCGGTCGGCACGCCGGACGACGATGCGGGGTGGCCGGTGCCGTTCGTGGCGATCGGTGCGGGCGGCGACCCGGCCGCCGCCTTGCCGCCGCCGCCCGGTCCCGACGACCTCTGCGGCTTTCGCCGCTCGTCGGGCACCACGGCCGGCGTGCCGCGCCTGACACCCGTCACCCATCGCTACGAACTGGCACAGCTCGAGTTCCTGCAGTCGACGATTCTGTGGGCGACGGGCGACCGCTACCTGTCGATCGTCTCCATGGCCTTCGAGCTCGGACGGGTCAGCGTGCAGCATGCCCTCCTGTGCGGATCGGCGGTCGTGCTGCCGCCGCCGCTGGCGGGCGTCGACGACCTCGTCGCCTTCGTCCGGCGGACGGGCGCGACCTGGACGTCGATCACCCCCACCCATCTGCGCCATCTGCTGGATCGGGCCGGGCCGCAGCCGATCCTGCCCGGGCTCGCGCTGCTGACGACCAGCGCCATGCTCACCCAGGCCGAGCGCGTCCGGGTGATGGCCGGGGTGTCGCCGGCGCTCTACGTCCTCTATGCCACCAACGAGGTCGGGCTGATCGCCGTCGCCGGGCCCGACGACCTGCGGCGCGTTCCCGGAACGGTGGGACGGCCGGTCGCCGCGATCCGGGTCGAGGTCGTGGACGCGGCCGGGCAGCCCGTCCCGACGGGCGCGGTCGGCGAGGTGCGGGCGTCCCACCCCGCCTATCCGAGTGCCTACGCGGCCGGCGAGCCCGGCGCGTCCAGCCGCTTTGCCGGGGGTTGGTTCTATACGGGCGACCTCGGCTGCTTCGACGCCGACGGCCATCTCTTCCTCAGAGGGCGCACCGACGACGTCATCAACGTCGGCGGCCGCAAGGTCTATCCGACCGAGATCGTCGAGTGCCTGGCGGCCCATGCCGCGGTCGCCGAGGCGGCCGTCGTCGGCATTCGGGAACGCCGTTCCGGGGCGGTTCCCGTCGCCGCCGTCGTCCTGCGCGCGCCGGCGTCCGAGGAGGAGTTGCTGCGGCACTGCCGGACCGCCCTCCGCCGCGGCCACTCGCCGGCCCGGATCATCGCGCTTGACGCGCTGCCGAAGACGGCAGGGGCGAAGGTGGACCGGGTGGCGCTGCGCAGGCTCCTCTTCGCGCGCGTCGCCGGCTGACGCCGTCCGGCAGGGACGATCAGCCCATCGACCGGAAGTGGCGCAGCATGCGCTCGGCGTCGGGTTCGATCCCGGTGAACAGCCGGAATGCGCCCACCGCCTGGGACACCGCCATGCCGCCGCCGTCCAGGGTGCGCAGCCCGCGCCGGCGGGCCTCGCGGAGCAGCGCCGTCTCCAGCGGGAAATAGACGATCTCGGCCAGCCATTGGCGGGCATCGAGAAGGACCGGGTCGAGCGGCAGGCCGGGATGGTCGGCCATGCCGGTCGGCGTCGCATGGACGATGCCGTCCGCCGACCCGACGGCGACATCCGGATCGGCGGCGACGGTGACGGCGCGGCCGGGGAAGCGCGCGGCCAGCGCCCCGGCGAGCCGCTCGGCGCGGCCGCGGTCGACGTCGCGGACCGTCAGCCGCTCCGTGCCCAGCACCATCAGCGCATGGCCGACCGCGACGCCGGCGCCGCCGGCACCGAGCAGCAGCACCGCGCCCAATGCGGCGTCCGGGAGCCCGCGGCGCATGCTCTGCCAGAACCCCCACCAGTCGGTGTTGTGGCCGATGCGGCCGCCGTCGCGGAACAGCACCGTGTTGACCGCGCCCAGCGCCCGCGCCTCCTCCGACAGGGTGTCGAGATGGTCGAGCACCCGCTGCTTGCAGGGATGGGTGATGTTGAGGCCGGCATAGCCCTCGGCCTCGGCCGCGGCCAGGAGGTCTGGCAGGGCATCGGCCCCGGCCGCGTGCCGGTCGAGATCGAAGAGCCGGTAGGAGAGGTCGAGGCCGTTGGCCGCCCCCTCCGCGCGGTGCAGGGCCGGCGAGCGTGACGCCTGAATGCCGGCGCCGATCAGCCCGACGCGCACGGTCCGGGTCCGCGTGTCCTGCATCCGATGATCCGACTGGTCGAGAGGCCGAAGGAATGTACGAACCGGTGGGTACAGGATCGGACGCCGGGAATCCATCCCCCCGCGGGGGGCGTCACCGCCGGTCGCTGAGCCAGCCGTCCGGAGCGACCCAGCGCAGGATCGTCTCGGTCACCACCTCGCGCCGGCGCGCCAGTTCCTCCGGTGCCGCCATGTCCCGCCCGAATATGGTGCCGAAGGTGTGCCGGTTGGAGACGTTGAAGAAGCACAGCGCGCTGATCGACATGTGCAGGTCGACCGGATCGACATCGCCGCGGACGACGCCCGTGGCGATGCCGCGCTCGCAGATGTCGCGGAGCACGTTGATCGCCGTGCTGTTGAGCTGGCGGATCGTCTCGGAGGCGGCGATGTAGCGGCCGTGGTGGATGTTCTCGACCATCACCACGCGGATGAAGTCGGCGTTGGCGTTCTCGTAGTCGAAGGTGAAGCGGACCAGCGCCGCCAGCGCGTCCAGGGGCGGCAGGTGCTGCAGGTCGAGCGTCCGCTCGTCCTCGCGGATGCGCCGGTAGGCCTCCTCCAGCACCGCCAGGTAGAGCCCTTCCTTGCTGCCGAAGTAGTAATAGATCATGCGCTTGCTGGTGCGCGTCTGCGCCGCCAGTTCGTCGATCCGCGCCCCGCTCAGCCCGTTGGTCGCGAATTCGCGCAGCGCGACCTCCAGGATGTCGCGGCGGGTTCGTTCGGGATTGTTGGTCCGGGGCTGGGCGGCCCGGGCGCGCTTCGTCATCGGCCTGTCCTGGAATCCGCTCGCCTCGCGAGCGCCGCTTAGCCCGCCCGGCCCGGCGGAGGCAAGCGGCGACGCTCGCCGATTGACACTAACGAACGAGTTCGTACATTTCGCGGCCAATGATCGCCTCCCGCGGGACACGGATCCGGCGGGCGGACAGAGGGGGAACGCCGCGATGACATCAGGCCGGCGGGCAGCCGCATCCGGCGCCGCCACCGACCACGGCCTGCGCCTGGCCGTGCCGGCCGGCGACCTCCTGGGCGAGACCCCGATCTGGTGTCCGCGCACGAATGCGCTCTGGTGGATCGACATCGAGCGACCGCGCCTGCACCGCTACGACCCGGCGACCGGCCGCCACGCCGAACGGGCGATCGCGACCACCTACCTGGGCTCGCTCGCCCTGCGCCAGGCGGGCGGCTTCCTCGTCGCGACCGGCTCCGCGCTCGCGACCTGCGATCCCGAGACCGGCCGGCTCGCCCCCTTCGCCCAGGTCGAGGACGAGGGCCTGGGCAACCGCCTCAACGACGGTCGGGCCGACGCCGCCGGACGCTTCTGGATCGGCAGCATGGACCTGGCGCTGCACCGTCCCCAGGCGGCCTTCTACTGCGTCCACCCCGACGGCCGCGTCGTCCGCCAGCACGACGGCGTGATCGTCACCAACACGGTCGCGGTCGCACCGGACCAGCGCACCCTCTACGTCTCCGACACGCGGCGCTTCGTCGTCTGGGCCTACGATCTCGCTCCCGCGACCGGCACCCTGTCGCGCCGGCGCGTCCTCATCGACCACACGGCGACCGGCGACCGCCCGGACGGCGCCTGCGTCGACGCCGACGGTTGCCTGTGGATCGCGATGTTCGGCGGCGGCCGCATCGTCCGCCACGCCCCGGATGGCCGCGTCGACCGGGTGATCCCGCTGCCGGTGACCAACCCGACCTGCGTCGCCTTCGGCGGCCCCGACTACCGCACGCTCTACGTCACCACCGCCCGCAAGTTCCTGGCGCCGGACGTTCTGGCCCGCGAACCCTGGGCGGGCGGCCTGCTCGCGCTCGAACCCGGCCCGCAGGGCCTGCCGGAGGCGATGTTCGCGGGATGAGGCTCCACCCCGCTCCCACAAACGGGGGCGGCGACTGCAACGGGAGGAAAGCCATGAGGAATGCCTGGACGAACTGGCGCGCCGCACTCGCCGGGGCGGCGCTCGCGGGACTGGCCGCGGTGCCGGCCGCATCGGCGCAGACGACGCTGAAGCTGGCCCACGTCAATCCCGCCGACTGGCGGGTGTCGCAGAAGGGGGCGGCCGGCGACGTCTTCAAGAACCTGGTCGAGGCCGAGTCCGGCGGGCGCTTCAAGGTCCAGCTCTATCCCGCCGGCCAGCTCGGCGGCGAGGTCGAACTGGTGGCCCAGGTCCAGGCGGGCGCGCTCGAGCTGACGATGGCGTCGGGGGTCTTCGGCAACTACTGCAAGGAGGCGGCCGTCCTCGACCTGCCGTTCCTCTTCCCGTCTGCCGTCGTCGCCTGGCGGACCCTCGACGGGCCGTTCGGGCGCAAGCTCGCCGACCACTGCCTGAAGAAGACCGGGATGCGCATCCTCGCCTATGGCGAGATCGGCTTCCGCAACTTCACCAACTCCGTCCGCGAGATCCGCAGCCCGGCCGACCTCAAGGGCCTCAAGATCCGGGTCCAGCAGCTGCCGCTCTATGTCGAGATGATGAAGGGGCTGGGCGCCACCCCGACGCCGGTCGCGTGGCCGGAGACGCCGGGCGCGCTCAAGACCAAGGTGGTCGACGGCCAGGAGAACCCGGTCGCCATCATCCTCTCCAACAAGTTCCACGAGATGCAGCAGTTCATGACGCTGGACCAGCACGTCTACGGCACGGACTTCCTGCTCATCAACGAGGCCCTGTTCCGCAAGCAGACGCCGGAGGACCAGGCGATGCTGCGCCGCAACGCGGTGATCGCGCAGGATGTCGGCCGCGGCATCCAGCAGCTCACCTCGGCGGCCGGCGTCGCCGAACTCGCCCGCCTCGGCATGAAGATCTACAAGCCGACGGCGGCCGAGCTCGAGCAGTTCCGCGCCGCCGCCCAGCCGCCCGTCCTCGCCTGGCTCAAGACCGCGATCGAGCCCGGCTGGGTCGAGGCGGCGCAGCAGGCGGTCGCGGCCGTCGAGGCCGAGCTGAAGGTCAACTGAGCGGGACCCCAGCCGATGTTCTGGCGCGTCTATGACGGCATCACCACCGGCCTGCTGGCGCTCGCCGGCTTCGTCATGTTCGCGCTCGCCATCGTCAATGCCGGCATGCGCTACTTCCTCGACCAGCCGCTCATCTGGGGCGAGGAGATCTCGCGCTATGCGATGGTCTGGGGAACGATGCTGGGGGTGGCGCTGGCCTACCGGGCGGGCCAGCACGTCGCCATCACGCTCCTCGTCGAAAGCCTGCCGCGGGCCTGGGTGATGGGCCTGCGGCTGGCGAGCCACCTGCTCTCGCTCGGCACTGCCTGGGTGCTGTGGCGGGCCGGCTCGGTGCTGGTCGAGCGGCTGGGATTCATGGCGGCGCCGTCGAGCGGCATCGCCATGGGCTGGGTCTACGCCGCCCTGCCGGCGGCGGCGATCCTCCTCACCGTCGAGGTGCTGCGTCTGCTCTTCGCCGACGCCCGCGGGCTGCTGGCCGGCAGGCGCGCATGAGCGGGTCCGCCCTCGGGCTGCTGGTCGGCGTGCTGCTGATCGGCCTGCCGATCTCGTTCTCGATCGTGCTCGTCTGCGGCGTCGTCGCCATCGAGCGCGGCCTGCCGGACATGCTGATCGCGCAGCGGCTCTTCAACGGGCTCGACTCCTTTCCGATCATGGCGGTGCCGCTCTTCATCCTCGCCGGCGAGCTGATGAACGAGAGCGGCATCACGCTGCGCATCATCCGCCTGTCGTCGGCCTTCGTCGGCCATGTCCGGACCGGCCTCTGCCAGGTGGCGATCCTGTCCTCGGTCATCTTCGCCGGGATTTCCGGCTCGGCCGTCGCCGACGCCTCGGCGCTCGGCCGCGTGTTCATCCCGGAGATGGAGCGCGAGGGCTACCCGCGGGACTTCTCGGCCGCACTCATCGCGGCGGCCGCGGTCATCGGGCCGATCATCCCGCCCAGCATCCCGATGATCATCTATGCGCTGATCGTCGGCGAGTCGGTGGCCGCCCTCTTCCTCTCGGGCGTGGTGCCCGGCCTGCTGCTGGGGCTGTCGCTCGCCCTCCTCGTCTATTTCCGGACCCGGCAGGTCGCGCCGGCGCCGCGGCCGCGGGCCACGCGGGCCGAGCTCTGGGCGGCGCTGCGCCAAGGCATCGTGCCGCTGATGATGCCGGTCATCATCCTCGCCACCATCCTGGGCGGGATCGTCACCCCGACCGAGGCGGCGGCGGTCGCCGTGCTCTACGCCCTCGTCGTCGGCATGTTCGTCCTGCGCACGGTGACGGTGACGGCGCTGGTGCGGGTGCTGGCGGCGAGCATGCTGCTCTCGGCGGTCATCCTCTTCATCATCGCCGCCGCCAACCTCCTGAACTGGGTGCTGACCACCGACCAGCTGCCGCAGCGCTTCGCCGCCTTCATCGTCGGCGAGGCCAACGACCCGGTCCTGTTCCTGATCCTGGTCACCCTGCTGCTGCTGATCGTCGGCTGCCTGATCGAGGGCATGGCGGCGATGATCGTGCTGGTCCCGATCCTGGCGCCGATCGCGGCCCAGCTCGGCATCGACCCGGTCCATTTCGCGATGGTGGTCGTCCTCAACCTGATGATCGGCCTCATCACGCCGCCGATGGGGCTCTGCCTCTTCGTCGTCGACGGCATCGCAAAGGTCGGCCTCGCCCGGCTGGTGCGGCGCGTGTGGCCGTTCATCCTGGCCGAACTGGTCGTGCTCGGCCTCGTCGTCTTCGTTCCGCAGCTTTCGACGGCGCTGCCGCGCGCGCTCGGATATCGCTGAGCGCCGGCGCGCCGGGGGACATGCTCGGGCCCCGCGTGCCGGTCCTGGCACGCGGAGCCCGCTCGGTGCGAGCCGATCGGGTCCGTATCAGCTCGTCCGAAGGGTGCAGGCGCTGCGGCGCCGATGGTGGGTCGTGACGTCGTCGGCCGTGCTCTCGATCGTCAGGGTGACGTCGCCCATGCGGTAGACGAGCGGCGCGATGGCGCCGTGGCTGGCGGCGACCGGTGCGGCGATCGGCGCGCCGTACTTGCGCATCGCCGCCTCATGCAGCCGCCGGACCTGCTCGGCCGTCGCCGCCACCCGGTAGGAGACCGCGACCACGGCGCCGCGGCAGAAGGCGACGTCGGCCTTCGGCGCCGCGCCGACCGGATTGAGCACCCGGACGTCGTCGGTGAAGTGGGCCATCAGCGCCGCCTCCTCGGCGAGCGCCGCCGCGCCGCGGCCTTCGGTGGCGGCGAAGGCGCCGATCCCGGACGCGACGGCGACGAGGAAGGCGGCGGCGCGAAGGGCGGTCTGGAGCGGGCGGGTCATGGTCGGTGGCTTCCGGTGGGGGTGGTCGGGAACCGTTCACCCCCTCCGTCGCGCGGGGCCGCCCGCAGGTTCACGCCGGAAGCGATTCCGGTGGAACGCGGCGGCGCGCGTTGTCTTTGCGAGCGGCCGCGCCCCGGGCGGCCGCAGCGCGCGCTATGGCGGGGCGGCCGGCCCGGCGCCACCCGCGGCGCGGTCGCGCAGCCGGCGGCGGACCGGATAGAGGCCGCCCACCGTCAGAACGGCGAATGCGGCGCCGGCCAGGAACGTCCATTGCGGGCCGAGGCCGTCCCAGAGGGCACCGGCGATGATGCTGGCGGCGAGCAGCGCGAGACCGGTGACGAGGTTGAACATCCCGTAGGCGGTGCCCCGGAGTTCGGCCGGTGCGGCGTCCGCGACCAGCGCGGCGAACAGGCCCTGGGTGAACCCCATGTGCAGCCCCCAGAGGACGACGCCGCACGCGATGCCGGGCAGACCGGGGGCGAAGGCGAGCACGAGGTCGGCCGCGATCAGCAGCCCCAGGCCGGCGATCAGGATCGTCCCGCGGTCGACGCGGTCCGACAGCGCTCCCGCCGGATAGGCCGAGGCCGCATAGGCGAGGTTCATCGCCACCAGGACGGCCGGCACCAGCATCAGCGGCAGACCCGCGGCCTCCGCGCGCAGGATAAGGAACGCCTCGCTGAAGCGCGCCAGCGTGAAGACCGCCGCGACGGCGACGACCCACCAGTAGGTCGCTCCGAGCAGCCCCAGTTCCCGGCGGCTCAGCGGATTGCGGACCCGGCGGACGCCCGCCGTCCGTTTCGGCTCGTGGACCGCGAACAGGATGAGCCCGAAGGCGAGGAAGGCCGGGATGACCGCGACCCAGAAGACCGAGACGAAATCGTCGGCGAAGAGCCACATCAGTCCGATCGCCAGCAGCGGCCCGAGGAAGGCGCCGACGGTGTCGAGGGACTGGCGCAGGCCGAAGCTCGCGCCGCGCAGTTCGGGCGGGCTGAGGTCCGCGACCAGCGCGTCCCGCGGGGCGCCGCGGATGCCCTTGCCGACGCGATCGACGAAGCGCGCGGTCACCAGCCAGCCGACGGTCGGTGCGAGCGGAAAGATCGGCTTGGTGAACGCGGCGAGCCCGTAGCCCAGGGCCGCCAGTTCCTTGCGGCGGCCGATGCGGTCGCTGAGCGCGCCCGAGAAGACCTTGGTGATCGACGCCGTCGCCTCGGCGATGCCCTCGATGAGGCCGACCGCGAGCGCCGTGGTGCCGAGCCCGACGACCAGATAGACCGGCAGCAGCGCATGGATCATCTCCGAGGAGACGTCCATCAGCAGCGAGACGAAGCCGAGCGCCCAGATGCCGGCCGGAAGCCGGCGCCATGTGCCGCGTCCGGCGGGCGACTGCGTGTCGTTGCCCATAGGGTGGTCAGCCGGGGCGGGTGGCGGCCGCGTCGAGCATGCGCCGCACCGTCGCCGCCAGCACTTCCCGCCGGTAGGGCTTGACCAGCAGTGGCAGTTCGTCCCGCCGCGCGCCCTCGATGATCTCCGTCTCGGCATAGCCCGAGGTCAGCAGCACCGGCAGTTCCGGCCGCAGCCGCCGTGCCGCGATGGCGAGCTGGCGGCCGTTCATGCCGCCCGGCATGACGACGTCGGTGAACAGCAGGTCGATCGCCGCGGCGCCGGCCAGGGTCGCCATCGCCTCGGGCGCGGACGCGACCGCCGTCACCGCGTAGCCGAGCTCGCCCAGCTGTCGCGTGACATGCTGGCGCACCAGCGGATCGTCCTCGACCACCAGCACATGCTCGGTTCCGCGTGCCGCCCGGCTGCGCGCGCGGTCGGCCGCCCCGGGCGCCGCCACCGCGGCCGCCCGCGGCAGGAACATGCGCACCGCCGTACCCTGGCCGGGCTCGGTGTCGATCCGCGCATGGCCATGGGACTGGCGGACGAAGCCATAGACCATGCTGAGGCCGAGCCCGCTGCCCTTGCCGACCTCCTTGGTGGTGAAGAACGGGTCGAAGGCGCGCGCCGCCACCTCGGGGCTCATGCCGGTGCCGGTGTCGCGGACCGCGATCTCGACATACTCCGCGTCCTCGCCCTCGCCCTCGCGCAGCGCCAGGGTCAGCGTCCCGCCGTCGGGCATCGCGTCGCGCGCATTGAGCGCGAGGTTGAGCAGCGCGACCTCGAGCTGGCCCGGGTCCACCAGGGCCGGCGGCACGCTCGGCGGGGCCTCGACCCGGATGTCGATGTCGGCATGGAGGGTCCGCCGCAGGAGCCCCCGCATGCCGTCGACGAGGCGCACGAGGTCGACCGCCCGCGGCTCCAGCGCCTGGCGTCGGGCGAAGGCCAGCAGGCGCTGGGTCAGCTCGGCCGCCCGCTCCCCCGCCGTCGCCGTCATCTGCGCCAGCTGCTGCAGCGCCGGCTGTTCGGCCAGCCCGTCGACCAGCACCTCGGAATTGCCGATGATGACCGTCAGCAGGTTGTTGAAATCGTGCGCGACACCGCCGGTGAGCTGTCCCACCGCCTCCAGCTTCTGCGACTGGCGCAGCCGCTCCTCGAACTCGCGCCGCTCGGTGACGTCGCTCATGCTGCCGACCATGCGGACGGCGGCGCCGTCGGCGGCACGAATGACCGAGCCGCGGTCGACGACGACGCGATAGGTGCCGTCGGCGCGCGCGAACCGGTACTCGTCGGCCCAGGTGCCGCCGCCGCCGTCGATCACCCGGGCGATGCCGGCCCGGACGCGATCGCGGTCGTCGGGATGGACGCGGGCGAGGCGGACGTCCATCCCGCCCCCGGCCGGCTCCGGAACCGTGCCGAACTGCTCGGCGAGACTGTCGTTCCACCAGATCCGCCCGGTGGCGATGTCCCAGTCCCAGATCACGTCGTTCGTCGCCTGCGCGACCAGGCGGAACCGCTCCTGACCCAGCCGCGCGGCCTCCTCGGCGCGCTTGCGTTCGGTCACGTCGCGTTCGACCGAGACCCAGTGGGTGAACCAGCCGGTCTCGTCGGCGATCGGCACGATGTCGAGTTCGAGCCAGAGCTCCTCGCGCGCCCGGGTGTAGTTCAGGACCTCGGCGCGGACGGGCTGCCAGCGGTGCAGGGCGGCGGCGATCCGGTCCAGCTCCTCGCGCTGCGTCCCGGGCCCCTGGAGGATGCGCGGCGTCGCCCCGATCGCCTCCTCGCGAGAGAAGCCGGTCCGGGTGACGAAGGCGTCGTTGACGTAGACGATGCGCGGGCCGTCCGGCGCCTCGACCGGCTCGGCCTCGGTGATGATGACGATGTCGTTGAGGCGCGAGACCGCGTTCTCCAGCAGCCGGAGCTGCTCCAGGCTGCGGCGCCGCGCTTCCAGGAGCCGGCAGCGGTCGATCGCCAGAGCGGCCGGCCGGGTGATCGCCTGCACGACGGCCAGCGTCGAGGCCGCGAAGCCCTCGCCGCCGGGGTCCGCGCGCAGGACGGCGAGGACGCCCGCGATCTCGCCGCGGCCGGTCGGCAGCGGGATGCCGAGGACGGCGACCGGGCCCGGCGCGCCCGCCAGCGGACCCAGGTCCGGATCGTCGCCCTCGGTGTGCAGGACGACGGGCTCCCGGGACCCGGCGATGCGCGCGCCGAGCGCCGAGGACGCCGCCGCTGCCGGACCGGCGGCGACGCCGCGGACGGCGGCCGGACGCTGCCGATCCCCGCCCCCGAGATCGATCCAGGCCGCGCCGCGGTCGGCCCCCGCCACCTCCATGACCGCGGTCAGCGCCACCTCGGCCAGCTTCGACGGCTCGTCCTCCTCGACGAACCCCTGAGCGGCGGCGGCAAAGCTGCGCAGCGTCGACCGCATGGCGGCGAAGGCGCGATCCAGCTCGGCCAGCTCCGCGACCCGGGTCGGCAGCGGCGGGCGCTCGGCGAAGTCGAGCCGGGCCACCGCCTCGACCTCGCCGGCGAGCGCTTCCACCGGTCGCGCCAGCCGGCGCGCGACCAGCCAGGCGGCGAGCGCCACCGGGAGCATCGACAGCCCGAGCACCATTATCAGCCGGCTGCGGATCGTCGCCGCGTCCGGCACCAGGACGTCGGCCGGTGCCGCCATGACGAAGGTGATGCCGCGGCCGGCCAGCGGCGCCGCGCGCAGATGCCAGCGCCGGCCGGCGATCTCGTTGCTGGCCGCGAAGGCGCGCTCGCCCGCGCGCACCCGCCCCGCCAGGACCGGCAGGATCGTCGACCCGAGTTCGGCAGCGGGCGGCAGCGCGTCCGCGCCCTGGGCCACGGCATCCACCGACCGCACCGAGACGATCCGCTCCAGCCGGGCGGGGTCGGAATAGGCCAGCACCCGGCCGCTGGCGTCGAGCACGGCCGCCTCCGCCCCCTCCTCCGTGCGCTCCCGCGGCAGACGTGCCGACAGGTCCCAGAGCGAGACGTCGACGCCGGCGACCGCCCCGCTGACGGCCCGGCGCGCCGCGGTCACGCCGGGCTCGAGGGTGGTGAAGAAGATGTACGGCGCCGTGACGATCGTCCGGTCCGTCCGTGCCTCGTCGAACCACGGCCGCGATCGCGGGTCGAACGGATAGTCGACCCGGTCCCGCCGTTCGAGCACGGCGAACTGCCGGTCGAGGAACTCGAACCGCTGGCCGTCGCGGTCGATGCGCTGGACCATCCAGGCGGTCCCCGCCGGCGCGGCGAGGCGCACCGCCTGCGCCCCGACCGGGCGCAGCAGCAGGAAATCACCGTTGGGATAGCCGACATAGGCCGCGGAAATGCCCGACGCCATCTGCAACGCCAGCGCCAGCGGCCGCAGGTCCTCCGGCCGGCCGGCCGGCAGTTCGGCCGCGATCGGATCGGCCGCCAACGCCTCGGCGGTGGCACTCGCCCGCAACTCCAGGCGCTGCAACCGGTCCAGGGCCCGATCGGCCGCGCCGCCGAACACCGCCGACACCGCCTGATCAACGAGGATGCTCGAGCGATAGGCCGCCGCCACGCCGAAGATCAGGAACAGCAGACCGAGGACGGCGAGGAAGACCGCCGCGATGTGGAGGTGGAGCGGCGCGCGCCAGCCCCCCGGCAGCGACCGGGTCAGGGCTCGCGACGCATCCTCCGGCATCTCGTGACCTCCGCGGTCGATCCGGGAAACAGGCCAGGCACGGGAGCCGGTCCGTCGGACCGGCGAGCCGAGCCTACCCCGGACGACCGGTGCGTTCTATCGCCGCGCCAGCGCGCCCTCGCGCAGCGCCGTCAGGGTGGTCCGGGTGGTGATGAGGTCGGGATCGGTCTTGACCTCGATCACGGCCAGCGTCCCGGCATCGCAGGCGCGCCGGAAGGCGGCGGCGAAATCCTGGGTGCGCTCGACCGTCTCGCCATGCGCACCGTAGGCGCGGGCGAGCGCGGCGAAGTCGGGATTGGTCAGCGCCGTGCCGTGGACGCGGTTCGGGAAGTCCCGTTCCTGGTGCATCCGGATGGTGCCGTACATGCCGTTGTTGAGGATGACGAGGATCGGGGTCGCGCCGTACTGGATGGCGGTCGCGATCTCCTGCCCGGACATCATGAAGGCGCCGTCGCCGGCAAAGCCGACGACGCGCCGGCCCGGATGGCGCAGCGATGCGGCGATCGCGGCCGGCACTGCGTAGCCCATCGCCCCCGAGGTCGGCCCGAGGAACCGCCCCGGCCGGCCGAACTGGAGGAAGCGCTGCGGCCAGCCGCTGGCGTTGCCGGCATCCGTGGTGACGATCGCGTCCCGCGGCAGCATGGCCCGCAGCGCCACCATCGCCTCGCCGACATGCATCTGGCCGGCATAGGGCGCGGGGACGAGCTGGGCCTCGTAGGCGGCGCGGGCGGCACGCCGCCATTCCGCCCAGGCGGCACCGTCGACCGGCGCCATCCCGGCGAGCGCGGCCGCGAACTGGACCACGCCGGACTGGATGCCGAGCGTCGGACGGAACACCCGCCCCAGTTCCTCGGCCGAGGGATGCACATGCACCAGCGTCTGCTTCGGCTCGGGCGAGGACAGGAGTTCGTAGCCCTGGGTGGTGATCTCGCCGAGGCGGGCGCCGACCGCGATCAGCAGGTCGCAATCCTTGGCCAGCTTGACCAAGTCCTTCGCCGCGCCGGTGCCGAGATCGCCGACATAGGCGGGGCTGCGGTTGTCGACGACGTCGAAGCGGCGGAAGGAGCAGGCGACCGGCAGGCCGTTCGCCTCGGCGAAGGCCTGGATCGCCGCCCCGGATTCGTCGGTCCAGTCGCCGCCGCCGACCAGCAGCAGCGGCCGCCGGGCGGCCGCCAGCATCTCGCGCAGCCGTGCGAGATCGTCCGGGCCGGGATGCGCCTTCGCCGGCTTGGCCGGCCCCGGCACGGGGACGTCGGCCATTTCGCGCAGCATGTCCTCGGGCAACGCCAGCACCGCCGGGCCGGGCCGGCCGGACTGGGCGATGTGGAAGGCGCGACTGACATATTCCGGCACGCGGTCGGCCGTCTCGATCTGGCCGACCCACTTGGCGAGCGGCCCGTACATGCGCCGGAAATCGACCTCCTGGAAGGCCTCGCGCTCCCACTGCTCGCGCGCCACCTGGCCGATCAGGACGACCATCGGGGTCGAATCCTGGTGCGCCGTGTGGACGCCGATC
This sequence comes from Allostella sp., assembly GCF_041913585.1. NCBI lineage: Bacteria > Pseudomonadati > Pseudomonadota > Alphaproteobacteria > Rhodospirillales > Allostellaceae > Allostella > Allostella sp. Next base: position 5,943 of record NZ_JAYSFE010000039.1, on the reverse strand, counting down.
GAGGCGTTGCAGGCGCCGGGCCCGCGGGTGACGATGAGCACGCCCGGCTTGCCCGTCAGCTTGCCGTAGGCCTCGGCCATGAAGGCCGCCCCGCCCTCCTGGCGGCAGGTGATGCAGCGGATTTCGTCGCGGACGTCGTAGAGCGCGTCGAGGACGGCGAGGAAGCTCTCGCCGGCCACCTGGAAGACGGTGTCGACCCCGTTGGCGCGGAGCGTGTCGACCAGCAACTGCCCGCCGGTTCGGGCATTGGCGCGCGTCATTCCCTTCGTCTCCCTCGCGATGGCGATGGGGCAGTTAGCGGTCCCGCCCAGTCCAAGTCAACGCTGCGGCGGGCGGGGAGACGGTGATCGCCGGGATCGGGCAGCGGCGGTTGCCGGGCGCGATCACGCCGCCGACCCGGTGCAGGCGGCGACCGCGACCTCGGCGAGCCCCTGCGGGCCGGCGGCATGCCAGGCGAGCCCGGCGGCCGCGACCGCGGCGGCGAGCGGCGCCTCGGGCGCGCCGACGACGCCCCGCCGGAGAACCGGCAGCAGCCGACGCACGTCCGCCTCGGCCACCGGCCCCGCGAGGACGAGGAGGTCGACCGCCGGATGGCCGAGGTCGCCGCCGCCGGGCGGCAGTTCGACCACCGCCGCCTCGACCGACCCGTGGTCGACGAGCAGGCCGAGGCCGGCGCCGCCGCGCCGGTCGTCGGTCATGAGGGTGAGGCCGTCGACCACGAGGCCGCGAGCCGTCGCCACGCCGACGATGCGCCCGGCGGCGGCGAAGGCCGCTGCCGTCGCCGCCGCCACCGGCGCCGCGTCCGGGCCGACGACCGCGACCAGCGGGATGCGCCCGTCCTCGGCCGCCGGGAAGAGATGGTCGAGGTAGAGGGCGGCGGCGGCATCGGGATCGGCCGCGAGCAGCGCCGCCGGCAGGAAGCCCGGATCGACCGCGGTCAGCCGCGCACCGGTCGCGGTGAAGGGTCGCCCCGGCTCGGCGCCGGAGAGTTCGACCACCGCGAACTCGATGCCGCAGACGAGGGCCGCGCGTTCGACCAGGAGCCGGTCGAGCGGATGCGGTGGCTCCGCCTCCGGCGCCAGCGGCCGCCAGCGTCCGTCGACGACGACGAGCCGCCGGACGCGCCCCGGCACGACCTCCGACACCAGGGCGCCCGACGGCGTGCGCTGGCGGAAGGCGCCGGCGATCGCATCGGCCGCGGCCAGCGCGGCCGTCGGCGGCGACGGCGGCTGCGAGCGGATCGCCCGCAGGACGACCGGGCCGCCGATGCGGGCGGCGGCCTCGATCGCCGCATCGGCGTTCTGGGCCGGCAGCGCGCGCGCCACCGGCAGCCCCGCCTGGGCCAGGGCGCGATGGGTCAGCCAGCGGCTCCGGCAGAGTTCGGCCGCCAGGAACGGGGTGCGGTCGCTGGCCCACGGCTCGACCCGGCAGAGCCGCGCACCCTCGCCGAAATGAAGCATCCCGTGCCCGACATGGCGGGGCGCGAGGCCGCGCGCGGCCGCCAGCGCCAGCAGCGCGCGATGGGCCGGCAGCTGCCAGGGCGGACCGAGGCCGGCGGGAACCCCCGTCATGGCCGCTCCGTTCCGGCGGGCGCGAGGGCGGACCGCGCGGGCGGGGCGATCCGCTCGGCCAGGACCCGCGCGACGACGGTCCCGTCCGCGAGATCGGCGGGCGCCGCGAGCGCGGCGCCGAGGCTGGCCAGCAGGCGGGCCGCGGCGGCCGCGTCCGGCGAGACGGAGGCATCGACGACGGCGAGGTCGGCGCGGCCATGGCCCAGCCCGCGTTCGAGGATGGCGGCCGGCGGCACCACGGCGACGACCGCGCCCACGACGGGGTCCTCGACCAGCCGCGCCACGCGCCACGGCGTCCCCTCCCCCGGATCGGTCAGCGGCAGGCCCGCCGCGACGTAGCGGCGACCGACCGCCATGCCGACGGCGAGGCCGTTCCGCTCCAGCATGGCGGCGGCGGCGAGCGCCGGCCCGTGCATCGCCGCGCCACCGGCGAAGACGAGGATCGGTATGGTCCGGAACCGGCCGACGCGCGGCTCGCCCGGCGGACCGAGAAGATGGTCGAGGCAATGGCCGAGGACGGGCGTGTCCGGCCCCTCGGCGACCATGTGGTAGCGCAGGCCCGGCGCCCGGTTGACCTCGCAGATGCCGCCGCCGGCGTCGCGCCAGGAGCGGCCGATGTCGGGCAGGATCATGTCGATCCCGGCGATGTCGAGCCCGACCAGGTCGGCCGCCTGGCAGGCGGCGCGGCGGTTGTCGGGGTGGATCGGGCCGGTGACGGCGATGGCCGAGCCGCCGCGCCCGCCATGGCCGCTCCAGTGCAGCGCGACCGGCACCCCGGCCGGCGGGACCCAGTCCGGACCCTGGCCGCGGGCGGCGAGGTATTCCAGGATTTCGTCCGTCCACTCGATCCGGCGCTGCATCGGCCTCGGACGCTGTCGCCCGGGGATGCGATTGGCCTCGTCGACCAGTTCGCGGAGGCTGCGCCGACCGTCGCCGACGAAGCGGGCGGGCGCGCTGTGGATGGCCGCGACCAGCCGCCCCCGCACCACCAGCAGGCGGAAATGCTCGCCCGGCAACTGGGTCTCGACGACGATCGCCGGCGAGTGCCGGCGCGCCAGCGCGAAGGCCGCCGCCACCGCATCCGGCGTCCGGAGATCGACCGAGACGCCGCGGGCATTGCTGCAGTCGATCGGTTTCACGACCACGGGATAGCCGAGCGCCACGGCGGCCGCACATGCGTGACCGGCGTCGCCGACCGCGACCTGCCGAGGAACCGGCAGGCCGGCCCGCGCGAGGTGCGCCGCCGCCGCATCCTTGCGCTCCGCCAGGAGGGCTCCCGGGGCGGCGGTTCGCATGCTGACCACCTGCCGCAGCCGGACCCGCCAGCGTCCTTCCCCGACCGCGCCGACGGGGGCCGGCGGTCGCGCCCGCCAGGCGTATCCGCGCGCCTCGATCGCCCGCGCGAAGATCGCGCGCTCGGTGTGCAGGAACCGTGCGGTCGCCGTCCCGCAGATGCGGGTCAGGCGGTCGGCGAGAGCCGGATCGGGGACGACCGGATCCCCGGGCCGGCGGCCGATCGCGCGGACCAGCAGATCGGCGGCGAGTTCGGCCACCGCCGCGGCCGGGACCGAAATTCCGTCCTCGACGAGGATGCGCCAGCGCCGGGGTGCGCCCGACCGCAGCGGCCGAACCTCGGCCGCGAGATCGCGCCCCTCGGCGACGAGCGCGACCATGAGCGCGGCCAGGGCGGCGGGCAGGCCGGCGTCGGCGCCGTCGACGCGGGCGAGGCGGAACTCGTCCGCGAGGTCCGGCGCCAGGGCCGAGAGGAAGGCCGCGACCGCCTCCCGATCGCACCCCGGCCCGGCGGACGTCTCGATGTCGACGCGGGCGCACGGCCGGCGCCCCAGGCGGTTGCCGGCGGCCACCGGCCGGATTTCGACGATGTGCAGGGGAATTGCCGCGACCATGGCACGGTCCGTCCCCGCATCGCCCAAGACGACGCCCGCCTCCAAGACCCGCCCCCTCCGGATACCGCGCCGCGCATCCGAGATTCGCGGCGCCGGGCGCAGCCTGTCAACGCCGGAGCGCCATCGCTCCGGCCGCCAGACGGTCGAGCACCGGCCCGGTGGCGAGGCCGTCCGGGTCGACCGTGGCGGCGCCGAGGAGCCGGGCGATGGTGGCCGCCGGCTCCGCCGCCGCCCCGTCCGGCACCACGGCGAGGTCGGCCCGTCCATGGCCGAAGCCGCGCTCCAGCACCACGGCCGGGTCGACGACGACGAGGACGGCGTCCACGGCCGGGTCGTCGACGAGCAGGCGCACCCGGTCGGGGTCGCCCGGTCCCGGATCGCGCAGCGGCAGGCCCGCCGCTTCCAGCCGTGCACCGGTGGCGAGGCCGACCGCGAGGCCGCGGGCCGAGAGGCGGCCGGCCGCCGCTTCGACCACCGGGTCGAGCCCCTCGCCGCCGAGGAATGCCACGATCGGCACCAGGGGCGACCGGCCGGCGCCGAGGACGTGATCGAGATAGGCCGGCAGCGCCGCCGTCAGCCGTCCCTCGGCGAGGCTGTGGGTGCGGAAGCCGGGCGCACGGTTGATCTCGCAGATGCCGCCGCCGGTCTCGCGCCAGGACCGCCCGAGGTCCGGCAGGATCATGTCGAGCCCCGCCACGTCGAGACCGATGGCCTGCGCCGCCTGGCAGGCGGCTCTGCGATTGTCGGGATGAATCACGGCGGGGTCGACGAAGCCCGGTTCCGAGCCGCGCGACAGGTGGCCGTGCCAGTGCAGTTCGACGATCTCGCCCACGGCGGGGACGGTCGCGGGACCGCGCCCGCCGCGGGCCAGATGGGCAAGGATGTCCGGCGTCAGGCGGAGTTCCGGCAGGGGCGGGCGCGGCCCGGCGGCGGTCCGCGCCCGGTCGGCGTTCTCCGCCAGTTCCCGGATGCTGCGGACACCGTCGCCGACCAGCCGGCCCGGTGGATTGTCGACGAGGCCGACGAGGCGACCGCCGACGACCAGGAAGCGACAGTGGCGCCCCGGCAGGTGGGCCTCGACGACGATCGCTGCGGAATGGGCGCGGGCGGCTTCGAAGGCCGCGGCGACGGCCGCGGCCGTTTCCAGCCCGGCGGCGACCCCGCGGCCGTTGCTGCAGTCGACCGGCTTCACCACCACCGGATAGCCGATCCGCTCGGCCGCGGCGCAGGCCGCCGCCGCATCCGCGACCGTGCATTGGCGGGCGACGGGCAGGCCGAGACGGGCGAGCCGCGCATTCGCCTCGTCCTTGCGCTCGGCCACCATGGCGCCCGGCACCATCGTCCGCCGGGAGAGGGAGTTGCGCAGGCGGACCCGTCGGCGCCCCTCGCCGATGACGCCGATCGGATGGTCGGAGGTGCGGCGCCACGGCACGCCCCGCGCGTCGAGCGCGGCTGCCAGCAGGGTCCGCTGGTTGCGGGCGTACCGGTCCTGCCGCGTGCCCAGGGCCGCGCCGATGCGCGTTCCGAGGCGGTCGACGGACGGCGTGCCCGAAAGGACGTGGTGGACGATGTCGACGGCGAGCCGGGCCAGTTCCGGGCCGGCGCCGTCGATGCCGGTCTCGACCAGGAGCCGCCATCCGGTGCGGCCGGCGGCGGCGGGCGCAGGTTCGGCCATCGCCGCCAGATCCCGGCCGTTCGCCATCAGCGCGACCAGGGTCGCGGCGACCGCACCGGCGACCGGGTCGGCCGCCCCGGTCACCCGGGCGAGGGCGAACTCCTCGCCGAGGTCGGTCGCCAGGGCCGCCAGGACGCGGCCGACGCCGGCCCCGTCGCAGGTCGCGCCGGCGGCGGCGTCGATCCCGAGGACCAGCGCCGGGCGCCGCGACAGGACGTTCCCGGCGGCGAGCCGGCCCACGGCGAGCAGGCGGAGTGCCGGGTCCGCGCGCAGTTGCCCCTCCCGATCGAACGCCGCAGCATCCGGCCGGCACGGCGCGGCTGTCAAATCGGGCCGGGCCGTTCGGGCGCGGCCGGACAAAGGTGATTGCCGAAGGCGCGAGGACGCCGTCTACTGGCCACGTGCAGCCGGCCCCCACCCCCCGTTCCGGGGCGGCGAGGCAACGGGCTGCCGATCTCGGGAGGAACAATGACGATCCGTTCGACGCGGCCGGTGGCCCGGCTGACGCTGCTTGTCGCCGCGGGCCTCGCCGTCGGCTGCGGCCTGCCGGCCCTGGCCCAGCAGCCCAAGACCCTCCGGGTCACGATGCATGCCGACGTGCGGCAGCTCGACCCGTTCTGGACCACCCAGACCATCGCCGGCATCCACGGCATGATGGTCTACGACACGCTCTTCGCCAGCGACGACAAGCTCGAGCCGAAGCCCCAGATGGTCGAGAGCTGGACCGTCAGCCCCGACCGCAAGACCTACGTCTTCACCCTGCGCGAGGGGCTGAAGTTCCATGACGGCA
>NZ_JAYSFE010000038.1:0-35303 GCF_041913585.1 Allostella sp. | reverse complement strand
GAAGCGGGCGCTGGAGCGCGGTGCGTCGGCCATCATCATGGTCCACAACCATCCCTCGGGCGACCCGACGCCGAGCCGCGCCGACATCGAGATGACGAAGGAGGTGGCGAAGGCGGCCGCCACCCTCGGCATCGCCGTCCACGACCACATCATCATCGCCCGCGACCGCCACGCCAGCCTCAAGGGCATGGGCCTGTTCTGAGTTCCGGGCGGCGGGGAGCCGGTCGCCCGGCTCCCCCGCCGCCCTTCCCGTCAGTTGGTCCGCTTGCGCGGGTCGTCCGCCGGGTCGAGGTAGGTGACGTCGAACGGCCCGGTGCCATTGACCTGCACCACCGTCTCGCCGACGGCGCGCGCGAAGTGCGGCATCCCCGCCGGCAGGTGGACGAAGCTGCCGGCGGGGAGCGCACGGGCCTTCGGGTCGAGCCGATCGCCGGCCGCGACGGCGAAGCCGCCGGCGATGACCGTGACGAACTCGTCCTTCGAGTGCCGGTGCGGCGGGATGGTGAAGCCGTCCGGGAAGCGCAGGCGGAGGACGAACGGGCCCTCCTTCGCCGGGCTTCCCAGCAGGACGGCCGCCTGGGCGCCGGGCGGCAGGGAGGGCGGCGCCGCCCCCCAGCGGACGGTGTCCGCCGGGACGACGGTGTGGTGCGGCTCGGCCGCGCCGGCCGGCAGCGGGGCCGCGAGCGCCGCCGCGGCGGCGAGGGGCAGGATGGCGGCGGCCAGGCGGGCCGCCGGCGAACGCCGGATGCGGGTCATGGTGCGTTCCTCCTTGGACATGGTCAGTGCCGGGTGACGACGATTTCGAGATACTCGGCCGGAACGACCACGGCCGCCTCGCCCGCCCGGTTGAAGCGGCCGATGAGGTCCCGGATGTCCTGCTCGAAGGCGGTCTGGCCGGCGGCGTCGAGTGCCGCGAACGCCTTCAGCAGCGGCCCGTAATAGGTCCGGAAGACCTCGATCCAGTGCTCGGTCGAGCGGTAGCGGAAGACGAAGTGGCGCTGCGCGGACTTGATCGAGCAGGCATGCGGCTCGAAGAGTTCGACCATCCGCCCGTGCGTCCCCCAGAGGGACGGCGACCGGACGCCCGCCGGCGGCGGGACATGGCGGCCGATGGTCCGGAACAGCTGGCCGATGAAGCCCTCTGGCGTCCAGTTCGCGAGCCCGATCCTGCCGCCCGGGCGGCAGACGCGGACGAGTTCGGCGGCCGCCTGCTCCTGGTCCGGGGTGAACATCACCCCGAAGGTCGAGACGACCGCGTCGAAGCTGGCGTCGGCGAAGGGCAGGTCCTCGGCGTCGGCTTCCTGGAAGCGGATGCGCAGGCGCTCGGCGAAGGCGCGCTCGCGCGCCCGCTCCAGCAGCGCCGGGACATAGTCCGTCGCGGTGACCTCGCACCAGCGGCGGGCGGCGGCCAGCGAGGCATTGCCATTGCCGGCGGCGACGTCGAGAACCGTCTGGCCGGCACGGAGGTCGAGCGCCTCGCACAGGTCTTCGCCGACGATCTGCAGCGTCGTGCCGACGACGGCATAGTCGCCGGAGGACCAGGCGCCCTGCTGGCGGGCCTTCACGGCCTCCAGGTCGGGAGCGGGTGGGACCGGATTGGTGGCAACGGCGGTGAGAGCCATGATCGATCTCCTTCCTAGGATCGCGGAGCCTGCTACGCTGCCGCCCTGGTGAACGGCGGTGGGATCGGGCGCCGGGCTGGGGTCGCCCACGGGACCGGATGCAGGTCTAGCCACTGCCCATGGGGCCAGGTGTGGGAGCCGGCGTGGAAATGCCCGTGGAATCGCACCGCGACGACCGGGGAGACGGACCGGGCAGAATCGAGATCCGGCTGCTCGGGCCGCTGGCGATCGATCGCGACGGAGTCCCGATCGCCCTGCCGGCGTCCCGCAAGGTGCGCGCGCTCCTGGCCTATCTGACGCTGGCGCCGCGGCCGGTGGCGCGCGCCCAGCTCTGCGAACTGCTCTGGGACGTGCCCGACGACCCGCGCGGCGAGCTGCGCTGGTGCCTCAGCAAGATCCGCGGGCTGCTCGACGCACCCGACCGGCGCCGGGTCCTGTCCGCCGACGATGCCGTGGGCCTCGACCTCGCCGGCTGCCGCGTCGACGCGCTCGCCGTCGCCGCCGCGGTCCAGGCCCGGCTGGCGGAGGCCGATCCGGACCACCTGGCCGAACTGGCCGGCCGCTGCGCCGGCGACTTCCTGGAAGGGCTGGAGCTCGAACGCTGCCCGGCCTTCGCCGCGTGGCTGGCGGCGCAGCGGCGCCGGTTCCGCGGCTGCCACGCGGCGATCCTCGAAGAGCAGGTGCGACGCGCGCCGGATGGCGGCCGGCCCGCGCTCGAGAAGTGGCTCGAGCTCGCCCCCTTCGACCGGCGGGTCCACGAGCGGCTGCTGCAGGCGCTCGCCCGCGACGACCGCATCCGCGACGGCGAGGAGCATCTGGCGGTGGCGACGCGGATGTTCGAGGCCGAGGGGCTCGACGCCGCGCCCCTGCGTCGGGCGTGGCTGGCGGCGCGGGCGCCGGGACCGCCGGCCGTGGCCGCGGAGCCGGCGCCGGACCATCCGGCGCCCCGCCCGCGGCGGGCCGCGATCGCGGTCATGCCCTTCGAGGAATTCGGCGACGCGACGGGCGTCCGCGGCGGTGCGGCGGACGGGCTCGTCGACGACATCATCACCCGCCTGGCGAAACTCCGCGTGCTCCTCGTCATCGCCCGCGGCACGACGTTCGCGCTGCGCGAACGCAACATGCCGCCGGAGGAGGCCGGACGGCTGCTCGACGTCGACTACGTCGTGTCCGGTTCGCTGCGGCGGAACGGGCGGCGCCTCGGCGTCTCGGTCGAACTGGCGGAGGCGCGCAGCGCCCGCATCGTCTGGGCCGAGGTCTTCAACCCGGGCCCGGGCGACACCTTCGCCCTGCTCGACCAGATCGGCGACCGGATCGTCGCCTCGGTCGCGAGCGAGATCGAGACCATCGAGCGCAACCGCGCGATCCTGCGTCCGCCGAACTCGCTCGACGCCTGGGAAGCCTATCACCGCGGCCTGTGGCACATGTACCGCTTCGACCGGGCGGAGAATGCCGAGGCGCAGCGCTGCTTCGCCGCCGCCGTCCGGCTCGACCCGACCTTCGCGCGGGCCCATGCCGGTCTCTCCTTCACCCACTGGCAGAACGCCTTCCAGGGCTGGGCGCCGCGCGCGGGCGAGACCGACCGGGCCTTCGCCGCCGCCGGGCAGGCCCTGATGGCCGACGATCGCGATCCCGCCGCCCATCTCGCCATGGGGCGGGCGCTGTGGCTGCGCCGGCGGAACGACCAGTCGGTCGCCGAGCTGGAGCGGGCGATCGAGCTCAGCCCAAACTTCGCCATGGGCCACTACGCGCTGGCCTTCGTGCAGTCGCAGGACGGCGATCCGCTCGCCGCCATCGCCGCCTCCGACCATTCCCGCCAGCTCAGCCCGTGCGATCCGCTGCTGTTCGGGATGCTCGGGGCGCGGGCGATGGCGCTGATCCGTCTCGGGCGCTTCGAGGAAGCGGCGGACTATGCCGGCAAGGCCGCGGAGCGGCCGAACGCCCACACCCACATCCTGGCGATCGCCGCCTTCGCCGCCGCCCTGTCCGGCCGCGTCGACGAGGCGCGGCGGATGGCGGCCGACATCCGGCGCGCCCGGCCCGGCTATGGCGTCGCCGACTTCCTCTCGGCCTTCCACTTCGCCGACGACGGGGCCGCCCTGATCCGCGAGGCCGCACGGCGCATCGGCCTCGACTGAGGCCCCGTCGCGCGCCGCGGCGGTCGGCGACAATTCCCGTTGGCCGCGGCCGACGCCTCGCCGATGATGCGGCGACATCCGTCATCGGGGAGCGAAACAGTGGAGATCAGGCTGGACGGGCGCGTCGCGCTCATCACCGGCGGCAGCATGGGGCTGGGCCGGGCCATGGGCGAGATGTTCGCCGCTTCCGGGGCATCCGTGGTGCTGGTCGCGCGGCGGCCGGAGCCGCTGGAGGCGGCGCGCGCCGCCATTGCCGCCAAGGGCGATGCCGTGCATGCGGTTGCCGCCGACGTCGCGACGGCCGACGGCTGCCGCCTCGCCCACGCCGCTGCCGTCGCGCGCTTCGGCCGGGTCGACATCCTCGTCAACAATGCCGGCAAGTCGGCGACGGCGCCGTTCGAGACGATCGACGACCAGGCCTGGCAGGACGACCTCGACCTCAAGCTCTTCGCCGCGATCCGGCTCGCCCGCCTCGCCTTTCCGGAGATGAAGGCGCGTGGCTGGGGCCGCATCGTCAACGTCCTCAACACCCATGCCAAGGCGCCGGGCCCGCGCAGCGCCCCGACCTCGGTCTCGCGCGCGGCCGGGCTGGCGCTGACCAAGGTGCTGGCGCAGGAGGGCGCGCCGCACAACGTGCTGGTGAATGCCCTCCTCGTCGGCCAGATCGACAGTGACCAGTGGACCCGCCAGCATGCCGCATCGGGGTCGAACCAGACCTATGCGGAGTTCCTGGCCGAGAAGGGCAAGGCGATCCCGATGGGACGCGTCGGGCGCGCCGAGGAGTTCGCCTCCGTCGCGTGCCTGCTGGTGTCGGACGCCGGCGGCTACGTCACCGGGACGGCGATCAACGTCGACGGCGGACGCTGCCCGATCACCTGACGGGCAAGTCACCTGATGGGCAAGCCGGGGACGGCCGGCGAAATCGCCGGCTGTACCCGCCACCATTCTGGACCAATCGATATACAGTGACTTATTGACAAAGGCACCGAATACACCCAAATTCAGTCAACAGTTCCGCCCGAATCCACTAACACTAGGCCCATGACGACGAGTCGCCGACCTGCCGCCGGAACGATCGCCGCGTCGCCGCGTTTCGAGGGAGTGCCGAACACCTCCCTGGAACATCTCGGCCCGGACCGGGCCCCGCCCGTCCGCCCCGGCCCTGCCCGATCGGCGGCGCCGGCCCTCGCCGTCGCGTGCAACGCCCGCGACCGGACCCTCGGCCGGCCCGAACGTCATCGCGCCATGGACCGCCTCTTCTGGCTGCTGGTGTTCGTGCCCGCGATCGCCGCCGGCCTCGTCGCCGGCCCGCTGGCGGCGGTCCTCGCGGTCCCGGCGCAGTTGCTGGTGGCGATCCTCGCCGGCACGGCCGCGGTCCGCCTCCGGCACTGCGGGGCCGTCACCCTGGCCGCGCTTCCCGCCGGCGCCGCCGCCCTGCTCTGGGCCCTGGCGGCGCTCTAGCCGCCGCCCTGGATCGGCGGCCGCCCGGCCGCTAGCATCGGCGCTCCCCCTTGTGGAGCGCCCCCGATGACCGAGCCCTGCGACCTGTCCGCCGTCGAACTGCGCCGCCTGATCGGGGCGAAGCGGCTGTCTCCGGTCGAACTGATGCGATCCTGCATCGCGCGGACGGAGGCGACGAACCCCGCCGTCAACGCCCTCGTCGCCACCGATTTCGAGCGCGGGCTGGAGGCGGCACGGAGGGCCGAGGCCGCCGTCCTGCGTGGCGATGCGCTGGCCCCCCTGCATGGGCTGCCGATCGGCATCAAGGACCTGAACGACACCGCCGGCCTGCGCACGACCTACGGTTCCCCCCTCTTCCGCGACCACGTGCCGGAAAAGGACGAGCGGCTGGTCGCGGCGCTCCGCCAGGCGGGGGGCATCGTCGTCGCCAAGACCAACACGCCCGAGTTCGGCACCGGCGGCAACACCATCAACGACGTCTATGGCGCGACCGGCAATCCCTTCGATCCGGCGCTGTCCTGCGGCGGCTCCTCGGGCGGGTCGGGCGTGGCGCTCGCCCTGTCGATGCTGCCGCTCTGCCACGGCTCCGACACCGGCGGGTCGCTGCGCAAGCCTGCCGCCTGGTGCGGCGTCGTCGGCTTCCGGCCGACCCCGGGCCTCGTCGCCTCCGAGCGGCGGCGGCTCGGCCTGTCGACGCTGGGCGTCCAGGGTCCGATGGCGCGCGACGTCGCCGACACCGCGCTCTTCCTTTCCGTGCTGGCCTCCGGCGACAGCCGCGACCCGATGGCGGTTCCCGGCCTCGACGCGACCGCCCTGGCGCGGCCGCCCGTGGTCGACCCGGCGCGGCTCCGGGTCGCCTGGTCGGTCGATCTCGGCTTCACGCCGATCGCCCCCTCGATCGCCCGCGTCTTCGCCGACCGCGTCCGCCGGCTCGACGGTGCCTTCGCCCGCTTCGAGGCCGAGAATCCCGATTTCGACGGCATCGAGCACGCCTACCGCGTCGTCCGCTCGGTCAACTTCCTCGCCGCCTACAAGGCGATCTACGAGGACGACCCGGCCAAGCTCGGCCGCAACACCCGCACCAACTACGAGGAAGGGCTGAAATACAGCCTGGCCGACTTCGCCGCCGCCCACGCCGCCCAGACCCGTATCTACCGCGCCTTCCAGGCGTTCTTCGAGCACCACGACCTGCTCATCGCCCCGACCCAGGCGATGTCGCCCTTCCCCAAGGATCAGCTCTACCCGACCGACATGGAGGGGATGCCGCTCGCCCACTATTTCGCCACCTCGGGCATCACCTACGCCATCTCGATGACCGGGCATCCGGCGATCTCGATTCCGTGCGGCGTCGACGAGAAGGGCCTGCCCTTCGGCCTCCAGCTCGTCGGCCCGCGCGGCGGCGACGCCTTCACGCTGGGCGCAGCACTGGCCCTGGAGCGCCTCTTCGCCGAGGACGCGGCCACCCGCCGCCCCATCCCCGACCCGGCGAAATGGCCGAAGGCGGCGGCCGCCTGATCCCAAGTCCGGCGGTTTCTCCGAGACGCTGTCCGCGTGGCCGACCCGACCGTCCTTGCGTCCTTCGACGGCTCGGTCCGCTTCGCGGCCCTCCGCGCTCCGGATGAAGTCGTCCTTATCATACTGAATACAAAGGAAGAACCTCATCCCGAGCGCGCCGCGCAGCGCGCAGACGAGGGACGCTGGAGCCGCTGGACCGCCTACCGCGCGATCCAGCGCGCGTTCCAGGAAACAGTGTCGATCCGCCAGACTTGGTAGGAATCCTACCGCCGCGCCGGCCGCGCCCGAACCGCCGCCTCGTTGACCTCGACGCCCCAGCCGGGGCCGGTCGGCAGGTGCAGGTGGCCGTCGCGGATGGTGGGCACCGGCGAATAGAACTCGTCGCGCCAGCGGCAGTCGTCGACGTCGATCTCCATGATGCGGAAGTTCGGCACCGTCGCGGAGAAATGGGCGCTGATCGCGGTCGACAGGTGGCCGTAGAAATTGTGCGGCGCGACGTTGATCTCGTGGGCGTCGGCCAGGGCCGCGATCTTCAGGGATTCGGCGAGGCCGTTCCAGACGACGTCGACGATGGCGACGTCCATCGCGCCGGCCGTGAGGTAGGGCAGGAAGCCGCGCCGGCCGAACAGCGACTCGCCGGATGCGACAGGCACCGGCACGCGGCGGCGGATGTGGGCCAGCGCGTCCGGCTCGAAGAGATCGATCTCGACCCACGTCGGATCGTGGTGGGCAACCGCCTGGGCCATGCGGACATAGCCCTCGGTGCGGAAGTTGAAGTTGAGGTCGAGATGGAGGCCGGCATCCACCCCCGCCCCGTCCCGGAAGGCGCCGAGCAGCCGGTCGACCGCCATCGTCAGGCCGCGGTCGACGTTGATCTCCGGCCCCTCGCCACCGCGCGCGAAGCCCGGCATGTGCAGGGCGGCTGCCCCGCCGTCGAAGCGCAGGATGTTGGTCTTGAGCGACCCGTACCCCTTCGCCCGTACCTCGCGGCCGAGCGCGCGGATGTCGTCCAGCGAGGCGACCGGCGGCACGCCGCAGAGCTCGGGATAGGTGACGCGGTAGGTGCCGCAATGCGACCAGTAGAGCGGCAGCCGCTCGCGCACCGGGCCGCCGAAGAGCTCGCACACGCGCACGCCCAGCGCCTTCGCCTTGACGTCGAGGAGCGCATTCTCGATCGCCGCGATCGCCTGGGCGTTGACCCCGCCCGGCGCCTGCCGGGTCTGGGCGTAGAGCATGGCGGAGATCTTCTCGACCGGCCGCGGATCCTGGCCGACGAGCGGCGCCGCCAGCGCCCGGATGACGGCCGTCAGGCCGGCACTGCCGTAGTTCTCCGAATATTCCGACCAGCCGACGAGCCCGCCGTCGGTGGTCACCTTCAGAAACGAATAGGTCCGCCAGCCGGCGTCGGCGTGCAGATCCTCGATGGCGGCGATGCGCATCGGACGTCTCCCCCTGTCGCTTCGTCTTCGTTCACCCCGCGAGCAGGCTCTTCGGCAGCATGGCGTGGATGCCCTTGTTGCCGTCGACCGTCTGCGTCACCCGCAGGTCGACGGCCAGGCTGCACAGCATGTAGGCCTGCTCGCGGCTGATGTTGGTGCGCTCGACGATGAGGGCGATCATCTCGCGCAGCGCCTGCCTCGCGGCGTCGTCGAGATCCTCGTGGAGGCCGAGGGTGATGAGGTGCGTCGGCGTCTCCGCCCGCGGGAAGCGGAAGGCAAGGTCCTTGCGCACGACGAAACGGAAGGTGCCGGTCATCGCCGTCTCGAGCGCGGTCAGGCAGACCTCGCCGTCGCCCTGCACGCCGTGGCCGTCGCCGGTCGAGAAGTTGGCGCCCTCGACCCAGACCGGCAGATAGAGCGTCGCCCCCGCCTGGAGCTCCTTGAGGTCGATGTTGCCGCCATGGTCGCGCGGCACGATCGTGTCGATCCGCCCCCAGTTCTTCGGCGGCGCCACGCCCATGACGCCGAAGAAGGGCGCCAGCGGAATGTTCATGCCCCAGGGCATCCGCGTCACCCCGGCCGCCTTGTCGATCGGATAGTGGGCCAGCGTCAGTTCGGGGAAATCCTCGGGCAGGGTGCCGCGCAGCGGCCGGATCGCCATCCAGCCCCAGTCCTGCCGTGGCTCGACCGCGAGGATCTGGATCTCCAGCACGTCGCCCGGCATCGCGCCCTCGACCCGCACCGGGCCGGTCAGGATGTGGCCCGGCCCGCGCGGCACCCGCGCATGGACCTCGCGGAGCTCGGGCAGCACCTCGTAGGGTGCCGGCGGCATCACGTCCGGCCCGCCCGAGATGGTCTCGATCGTCACGGTGTCGCCCGACTGCACGGTCAGGACCGGCGGCAAGGTCGCGTCGAATATGCCCCAGTGACAGGTCTCCGGGCTCGACTTCAGGTGATGGTGGGTCATCGGGCGGCTCCCGGTCGGAGGGTGGACAGGCTGACGAGGACGGCGCCGCCGATCACCAGCCCGGCACCGAGCGCGAGCGAGGGCGTCACCGGTTCGCCCAGCACCAGGGTCGAGGCGAGGATGCCGACCGCCGGCACGGCGAGGAAGCCCAGCGAGGTGACGATCGTCGGCAAGGCCCGCGAGACGCTGGTCGCGGCCCAGGTGCCGGCGGGGCCGACGACGATCCCGATGTAGGCGAGCGGCGCCAACGCCGTCGCCGACAGGCCGACATGGCCGGCCGGCTCGACCAGGAGGCCTGCGACCGCGAGCAGCAGCGCCGCCCAGCCCATCTGCCAGGGCAGGACCTGGAGCGGCGACAGGTGCCAGCGGTGGGTGCGGGCATGGACGATGGCGAGCGACCAGGACAGCGCCGCCGCCACCAGGAAGAGGTTGCCGACGACGACGCGCCCGTCGGTCCAGTCGAGGGCGGCGGGGTTGAAGAGGACGGCGACGCCGGCGAGCCCGCTCGCCAGCCCCGCCAGCCGCCACCGACCCAGCCGCTCGCCGAGGAAGAGGGTGCCGATCGGCACCAGCCAGATGCTGGTCGTGTAGGCGAGGACGACGGCCCGGCTGGCCGGGACATAGCCGAGGCCGAGGTTGGCCAGCGTGAAGAAGCCCGCGAGCTGTCCCGTGCCGACCGAAAGGATGATCGGCCAGTCCGCCCGCGACGGGACGGCGAGCCGCCGTGTCGCCGCCACCAGCAGCAACGCGGCGCCGCCGCTGACGGCGGCGCGGGCCGCCGCGTACCAGACCGGCGTCGCGTCGCCGAGGCCGCTCTTCATGGCCGGCCAGGCGGTGCCGAACAGCAGCACCGCCAGCACCAGCAGAGCGATCGCCTCCGCCGTCCCGGACGCCGCCCGGGCCGGCGCCGCCGCGCCGCCGCTCACGGCAGGCGGGTCAGTAGCCCAGCGCGCAGCCGTCCTTGCGCTTCTCGGAGCCGCCGATCAGCACGCCCCGCTCATGGTCGATCCAGATCGCCTGGGCACCGCCGGTCGGGGTGTCGAAGCGGCCGATGACATGGCCGCGCCGCGCGAGGTCGGCCGCGATGTCCTCGCCGATCGGATCCTCGAGCTTGAGCTCGCCCTCGTAGGCGAAGCTGCGCGGCCGCTCGATCGCCTCCTGCGGGTCGTCGCCGCGGTCGAGGATGTTGGAGATCAGGTTCGCGTGGCCGACCGACTGGTAGTGGCCGCCCATGACGCCGAAGGGCATCACCGCCCGGCCGTCCTTCATCAGCATGCCGGGGATGATGGTGTGGAAGGGCCGCTTGCCGCCCTCGATCCGGCTCGGGTGGGTGTCGTCGATGCGGAAGCCCATGCCGCGGTTCTGCAGGATGACGCCCGACTTCGGCGCGGTGATGCCGCTGCCGAAGCCCGCGAACAGCGAGTTGATGAAGGAGACGGCGTTGCGGTCCTTGTCGACGACGCAGAGGTACGTCGTGTCCTTGTGCTCGACGCCGTTGTAGTGGACGCCCGGATGGGCCTCGTCCATGCGGATGCGGCCGCGGATCGAATCCGCCTCCTGGGTGGACAGGAGCCGCTCGATCGGCACCTCGGCGAAGCGCTGGTCGGCGAAGTAGGTGTCGCGGCGCCAGTAGGCGGCCTTGCCGGCCTCGGCCAGCAGGTGGATGCGGTCGGCCTCGGACAGCGCGCCCTCCGACAGGTCGTAGCCGGCGAGCACGTTGAGGATGATGAGGGCGGTCAGCCCCTGGCCGTTCGGCGGGATCTCGCAGACGTCGTAGCCGCGATAGCGGGTCTGCACCGGCGTCACGTACTCCGCCTCCTGGGCGGCGAAGTCGGAGAGCTCGTGCAGGCCGCCCAGCGACTTCAGCTTGGCGACGATGTCCTCGGCCACCCGGCCCTCGTAGAAGCCGGCCCGGCCCTTCTCGCCGATCAGGCGCAGCGTCGCGCCGAGCTCGGGCGAGCGGTGCTTCTCGCCGACCCCGGGCGCCCGGCCGTTCGGCAGGTAGGAGCGCTGGGTGTCGGGGTCGGACGACAGCTTGGCGACGCTGCCCGCCCAGTCGTGGGCGACGCGCGGGGTGAGGATGAAGCCCTCCTCGGCCGCCTTGACCGCCGGCGCCAGCAGTTCCGACAGCGGCATGGTGCCGTGGTCGGCGGCGAGCTTGCACCAGGCGTCGATGGCGCCGGGGATGGTGACGGCGTGCGGCGTCTGCATCTCGATCTTCGAGATGCCCTGGTCCTTGTACCAGCCGACGCTGGCCTTGGCCGGCGCCCGGCCCGAGCCGTTGAGGCCGATCGGCGCGCCCGACTTCGGGCAGTAGATGACGAAGCAGTCGCCGCCGATGCCGGTCGACTGCGGCTCGATCACCGACAGCATGGCGATCGCGGTGATCGCCGCATCCATCGCGTTGCCGCCCTTCCGGAGCACGTCCAGGGCGGCCAGCGTCGCGCGCGGATGGGCGGTCGCCACCATGCCGTCCTCGGCGTAGGTGGCGGAGCGGCCGACATTGAAGTCGCGGATCGGCGATGCGCGCATGATGTGTCGTTCCTTGTCAGCGGAATTTGGTGCGAGGGGAGGTCGGCAGCGATCATAGCCCCCCGCCGCGGCCGCGTGCTAGCCTCCCCGTCCCGCCCGTCCGCCTCCCCTCGCAGGTGCCATGCCCGCCTTCGCCGGCCCCGTCCGCATCGCCGTCGACATCGGCGGCACCTTCACCGACCTGCAGATCCTGGACGAGGCGACCGGGGAGACGGCGGCGCACAAGACGCCGACGACCCCGGCCGACCCGTCCGAGGGGCTGATGCGCGGCATCGCCGAGGCGGCCGATCGCCTGGGGTTCCGGCTGTCGCAGGTGACGGGGCTGATGCACGGCACGACGATCGCGACCAACGCGGTGCTGGAGCGGCGGCTGGCGCTGGGCGCGCTCGTCACCACCGCCGGGTTCGAGGACGTGCTGGAGATCGGCCGCCATGTCCGGCGCGACATCTATTCGCGCGTCGCCGAGCCGCGAACGCTGCTGATCCCGCGCCGGCACCGTTGGGGCGTGCGCGAGCGGCTGGATGCGACCGGTGCCGTGGTCACCCCGCTCGACGAGGCGGATGCCCGCCGCGTCGCCCGCGCGATCCGCGCCGCGGGCATCGACGTCGTGGTCGTGGCACTGCTCCACGCCTATGCCGATCCCGGCCACGAGGAACGGCTGGCGTCGATCCTGCGCGAGGAGATCCCCGGCTGCCATGTCTCGAGGTCGAGCGCCATCAGCCCCGAGATCCGCGAGTTCGAACGCACTTCGACGGCGGTGCTGAACGCGCTCCTGATGCCGGTCGTCGCCTCCTACGTCGACCGCCTGCGCGAGCGGACCCGGGCGGCGGGATTCGCCGCGCCCATCTATCTCGTGCAGTCGAACGGCGGGGTGACGACGCCCGAGGTCGCCGCCGAGGAGCCGGCGCGCCTTCTCCTCTCCGGGCCGTCGGGCGGCGCCCTCGCCGCCGAGACGCTGGCCGCCGCGCTCGGCCGGCCGGACCTCGTCGCCGTCGACATGGGCGGCACCAGCTTCGACATCTCGATCGTCGCCGAGGGCCGCACCCGCCTGGTCACCCAGGGCGAGATCGACGGCTGTCCCGTCCGCCTGCCGATGATCGAAATCCGCACCATCGGTGCCGGCGGCGGCTCGATCGCGGCCGTCGACGCGACGGGGCGGCTGACCGTCGGCCCGGCCAGCGCCGGCGCCCAGCCCGGCCCCGCCTGCTACGGCCGCGGCGGGCGCCTCGCGACGGTGACCGACGCCAACCTCGTCCTCGGCCGGCTCGACCCCGCCTTCTTCCTCGGCGGCGCCATGCGTCTCGACGCCGTTGCGGCCCGCGATGCGGTCGCCGCGGGCGTCGCCCGGCCGCTCGGCCTGTCGCCGGAGGCGGCGGCCGCCGGCCTCGTCGCGGTCAGCGTCGCGACGATGGCGAACGCGACCCGGCTGTCGCTCTTCGAGAAGGGCCTCGACCCGCGCGACTTCGCCGTCGTGTCCTTCGGCGGCGCCGCCGGCCTGCATGCGGCCGACGTCGCCGACGCGCTCGGCGCCGGCACCGTCGTCTTCCCGCGCGACCCCGGTACCCTCAGCGCCTGGGGCATGCTCTTCGCCGACATCGTGCATGATCTCGCCCGCTCGCGCCTCGTGCCGGCGACCGCCGACGCCGTGCCGCTGCTGGCGCCGCTGGTCGCCGCGCTCAGCGCCGACGGCCTCGCCCTGCTGGAGCGCGACGGCGTGCCGGAGGCCGACCGTGCCTGCCGCTTCGCACTCGACCTCCGCTACAAGGGTCAGGCCTACGAGATCACCGTGCCGCTGGCCGATGGCGCGTTCGATGCGACCGCCATGGCCGGGGCCGTGGACGAGTTCCACCGCCGCCACCAGGCGCAATACGCCCACAGCGACCCCAACGCCGTGCCCGACGTCGTCACCGTCCGCCTCGCCGCCGTCGGCCGCCTCGCCAAGCCGCGGGCCCGCCCCTTCCGGGCCGCCGCGACGCGCCATGCCAAGGGCCGCCGCCGCACCTGGATCGGCGACGCCTGGGCCGACGTCCCGGTCTACGACCGCGACGCCCTCGACGCCGCCCCGCTCGCCGGCCCCGCGATCGTCGAGGAACCGCACTCGACCCTGTGGCTGCCGCCCGGCTGGTCGATGGCGCCGGCAGCGACGGGCGACCTCATCGCCCGGCGGTCGGCGTAGCCGGCCGCCGCCGCTGCGTCCGGCGCCGGTTCAGCCGTCGCGCGCGGCCCACGGCCGACGCCGCGCATAGCCCGCCTCGAACCGCTCGATGGCGGCGGCGCCGGCCAGCGTGGCGCCGATCTCGTCGAGCCCTTCCAGCAGGCAGCGGCGGCGCCACGGGTCGACGTCGAAGGCGTGGGTGGCACCGTCGGGGGCGACCAGGGTCTGGCTTTCGAGATCGATGGTGAAGACGGCATTGGCTCCGAGGCCCGCCTGCGCCATGAGGTCGGCCACCACGGCCGCCGGCAGGCGCACCGGCAGGATGCCGTTGCGAAAGCAGTTGCCGTAGAAGATGTCCGCGAAGCTGGGGGCGACGATGGCGCGGAGGCCGAAGTCGCGCAGCGCCCACGGCGCGTGCTCGCGCGACGAACCGCAGCCGAAATTGGCGCCCGTCACCAGGATCTTCGCCTGCCGCCAGGGCGCGCGGTTCAGCACGAAGTCCGGCCGCTCGCGCCCGTCCGGGAAGCGGCGCAGCGCGTTGAAGGCATGGGGGCCGAGGCCGCCGCGCTCCATGGTCACGCCGAACTCGGCCGGGATGATAACGTCGGTGTCGACATTGTCGATCGGCAGCGGCGCCGCCACCGAGGCGACGCGGACGAAAGGCTCCATCACAGCATCTCCCGCACATCGACGAAGCGGCCGGGGGGGGGGGGGGGCGCCCCCCCCCCCCGGGGGGGGCCGGGGGGTGGGGGGCCCCCCCCCCCGCCCCCCCCCCCCGGTGGGGGTGGGATGGAGGGGCCGCGGCCGCCATCGCCGGGCTGACGAGGTGGGTGCGCGCGCCCGGCCCCTGCCGCCCCTCGAAGTTGCGGTTGGACGTCGAGGCGCAGCGCTCGCCGGGCGCCACCCGATCGCCGTTGATGGCGACGCACATCGAGCAGCCGGGCTCGTGCCACTGGAACCCCGCCTCCCGGAAGAGGCGGTCGATCCCCTCGGCCTCGGCGGCGCGGCGGACCAGGCCGGAGCCGGGAACGACCTGGGCCGTCACGCCATCGGCGACCCGGCGTCCGCGGGCGACCGCGGCCGCCGCCCGAAGATCGGACAGCCGGGCATTGGTGCAGGAGCCGATGAAGACCCGGGTCGGCCGGATGTCGGCCATCGCCGTGCCCGGCGCCAGGTCCATGTAGGCGAGCGCGCGCCGCGCCGCCTGACGCAGGGCGGGATCGTCGATCGCCTCGGGATCGGGCACCCGGCCGGTGACCGCCACCGTCTGGGCCGGGTTCGTTCCCCAGGTCACCTGCGGCTCGAGCTTCGAAACGTCGACCGCCACCTCGCGATCGAAGCGCGCGCCGGGATCGCTGGCGAGCGTCCGCCAGTAGGCCGTGGCCGCCGCCCATGCCGCGCCGGCGGGCGCCATCGGCCGGCCCTCCAGCCAGGCGAGCGCCGTCGCGTCCGGGGCGATCATGCCGGTGCGGGCGCCGGCTTCGATCGTCATGTTGCAGAGCGTCATGCGCTCTTCCATCGCCATCGCCGCCACCGTCGGGCCCGCATACTCGACCGCGTGGCCGGCACCGCCGGCGGCGCCGACGGTGGCGATGACCGCCAGCGCCACGTCCTTCGCCGCGACGCCGGGGCCGAGCCGCCCCGAGATGGCGATGCGCATCTCCCG
This sequence comes from Allostella sp., assembly GCF_041913585.1. NCBI lineage: Bacteria > Pseudomonadati > Pseudomonadota > Alphaproteobacteria > Rhodospirillales > Allostellaceae > Allostella > Allostella sp. The sequence continues at coordinate 19,808 of NZ_JAYSFE010000038.1, read as the reverse complement.
CGGGCGGGTCTGCACCAGGGTCTGGGTGGCAATGACGTGCTCGACCTCCGACGTGCCGATGCCGAAGGCGAGCGCGCCGAAGGCGCCGTGGGTCGAGGTGTGGCTGTCGCCGCAGACGACGGTGAGGCCGGGCAGGACGAAGCCCTGCTCCGGGCCGACGACATGGACGATCCCCTGCGTCGGCCCGCCCAGCGGCAGGAGGGGAATCCCGAAGCCGCGCGCGTTCGCCTCCAGCGCCGCGATCTGGGCCGCCAGCCGCGGCGGCGCCGGGCGGCCGTCGGTCGGCACCAGATGATCGGCGACGGCGAGCGCGGCGGCGGGGTGGCGGGCGGAGCGCCCCTCCGCCCGCAGGGCCGAGAAGGCCTGCGGGCTGGTGGCGTCGTGGATCAGGTGGCGGTCGATATAGAGCAGGACGGACCCGTCCGGCCGCTCCTCGACGACGTGGTCGTTCCAGACCTTGGAGAACAGCGTGGTGGCCATGACGGCAATCTGCCACGGCGGCACAGACTTGTGGACGGCTTCCGGCCGCTTGGGCATCCTGCCGGCCATCCGGGGAACGCGAGATTCCCCGACGTCAACCAACGTGGAGGAACGCGACCATGCTGGACAAGCGCCTCGGCCGTCGCCGCCTGCTGCAGTCGACCGCCGCGCTGGCCGGTGCCGGCCTCGTGGGCGGTGCCTGGACCGGCCCGCTCTTCGCGCAGGGCAAGATCGAGAAGCCGAAGGTGGCGCTGGCCGTCGGCGGCAAGTCGGCCCTCTACTATCTCGCGCTGACGATCGCCGAGCAGAAGGGCTTCTTCAAGGACGAGGGCCTGGACGTCGAGATCAGCGACTTCGCCGGCGGCAGCCGCTCGCTCCAGGCGCTGGTCGGCGGCAGCGCCGACGTCGTCGCCGGCGCCTACGAGCACACGATCCGCATGCAGGCGCGCGGCCAGATGGTGCAGTCCTTCGTGCTGATCGGCCGCGGCATGCAGATCGCCATCGGCATCAAGAGCGACCGCGCCGACAAGGTGAAGTCGGCGGCCGACGTCAAGGGCATGAAGTTCGGCGTCAGCGCGCCCGGGTCGAGCACCCACATGCTGGTCAACTACTGGATCTCGAAGGCCGGGCTGAAGCCGTCCGACGTCGCCGCGATCGGCGTCGGCGCCGGCGCCTCGGTGGTGGCCGCGGTCGACAAGGGCGAGATCGACGGCATCTCGCAGACCGATCCCGCGGTGACGATGCTGCAGCAGCAGGGCGCTATCAAGGTCGTCCTCGACACCCGCACCATGCAGGGCAACATCGACGTCTTCGGCGGCCCGCTCCCGGCCGCCTCGCTCTATTCGACCGCCGAGTTCGTCAAGGCGAACCCGAACACCGTGCAGGCGATGGCGAACGCGATCGTGCGCGCGAACCGCTGGCTGCAGACCGCCACGCCCGACCAGGTCGCCGACACGGTGCCGGCGGCCTACCTGCTGGGCGACCGCGAACTCTACAAGAAGGCGTTCGCCAACGTCCGCGAGGTGATGTCGCCGGACGGCGTCATGCCCGAGGGGGCGCCGGCGACCTGCCTCAAGTTCATGGCGGCGTCGGACGCCAACGTGAAGCCGGACACCGTCAAGCTCGACCTCACCTGGACCAACGCCTTCGCCAGCAAGGCAGCCGAGAAGTACAAGGCCTGATCCGCCGATGGCTGCCCCGGCGCTGGCGCTGCGCGACATCACCTGCCGCTTCCCGTCGCCGGACGGCCAGGGCACCTACACCGCGGTCGCCGACACGACGCTGGTCATCGAGCCCGGCCAGTTCGTGTCGGTGGTCGGGCCGACCGGCTGCGGCAAGTCGACCCTGCTCAACGTCGCGGCCGGCCTGCTGGCCCCGTCCGCCGGCAGGGTCGAGGTCTTCGGCGAGCCCATGGCGTTCGACGGCCAGGTCAACCGCCGGGCCGGCTACATGTTCCAGGCCGACGCGCTGATGCCGTGGCGCAACGCCATCGGCAACGTCGTCGCCGGCCTGGAATTCCGCGGCGTGCCGAAGCGCGAGGCGGTCGAGCGGGGCGAGGAATGGCTGCGCCGCGTCGGCCTCGCCGGCTTCGGCGACCGCTATCCGCACCAGCTTTCGGGCGGGATGCGCAAGCGTCTGGCACTCGCCCAGACGCTGATCCTCGACCCCGACATCCTGCTGATGGACGAACCCTTCTCCGCGCTCGACGTGCAGACCCGCCAGCTCATGGAGAACGAACTCCTGGCGCTGTGGGCGGCGGACCGCAAGACCGTGCTCTTCATCACCCACGACCTCGAGGAGGCGATCGCGCTCTCGGACCGGGTGGTCGCGCTCTCGGCCGGCCCCGGCACGCGCCCGATCGGCGATTTCCTGATCGACCTGCCGCGGCCGCGCGACGTCGCCGAAATCCGCTTGGCGCCGGGCTTCCTCGCCTTCCACCGCGACATCTGGAACGTCATGAAGGAAGAAGTCCTGAAGGCCTACGCCAAGCAGCGGGCGGCCTAGCGCCATGGCGACCCGTCCGCGCATCAGCCAGTTCCGCCTGCGCCTCTATCAGGTGCTGGTGCTCGCCTTCGTCCTCGTCGCCTGGCACGTCCTGACCAAGCCCGGCCTCCTGCCCAACTTCTACTTCGCGACCAGCAACCGCGCCGCCTTCTTCTTCGGCGAGCCGCTCAAGGTCGCGGCCCGCATCGTCGACTGGTTCGTCAGCGGCGAGATCTATGGCCATCTCTGGATCACGCTGGTCGAGACGGCGCTGGCGTTTGCCATCGGCTCCGTCTCCGGCCTGCTGATCGGCCTCTGGCTCGGCCTGTCGCCGACCGCCTCGGCCATCCTCGATCCCTACATCAAGGCTGCCAACTCGATGCCGCGCGTCGTGCTGGCGCCGATCTTCGCGGTCTGGTTCGGGCTCGGCATGTGGTCGAAGGTGGCGCTCGGCGTCACCCTCGTCTTCTTCATCGTCTTCTTCAACGTCTACCAGGGGGTGCGCGAGGTCAGCCCGAACATCCTCGCCAACGCCCGCATGCTGGGGGCGAACCGCCGCCAGCTCCTGTCGGCGATCTACCTGCCGAGCGCCATGAGCTGGGTCTTCGCCAGCCTGCACAACGCCGTCGGCCTCGCCTTCGTCGGCGCGGTGGTGGGCGAGTATCTGGGCTCCGCCCGCGGCGTCGGCTACCTCATCCTCCAGGCGGAGACGACGTTCGACATCAACACCGTCTTCGCCGGCATCGCCGTGCTGACCGCCTTCGCGCTGCTGCTCGACGCCGTCGTCGGCGTCGTCGAGCGCCGGCTGATGACCTGGCAGCCCCGCGCCGCCGAGACCGACCGGACGTGAGCATGGCGCCCGATCCCATCCGGCTGGAGATCATCCGCCACGCGCTGGTCGCGGCGGCGGAGGAGATGAGCGTCACCGTCTGGCGCACCAGCCGGTCGTCGGTCGTGCGGGAAATCCTCGACTACTCGACCTGCGTCTTCGACGCGAAGGGCCGCAGCGTCGCCCAGGCGGCGCGGATGCCGGTGCACCTCAACTCGATGCCGAGCTGCCTCGCCGACATCCTGGCCGGCCCGTTCCCGCTCGAAAGCTGGGAGGACGGCGACGTCGTCGTCACCAACGACCCCTACGCCGGCGGCCAGCACCTGCCCGATATCCAGACCTTCAAGCCGGTCTTCGAGGCCGGGCGGCTGGTCGCCATCGCCGGCATCCTCGTCCACCATCTCGACGTCGGCGGCGGCGCCCCCGGGAGCTACTACGCCCAGGCGACCGAAATCTTCCACGAGGGCTTCCGCATCCCGCCCCTGAAGCTGGTCGAGCGTGGCCGGCGCAACGAGGCGGTGATCCAGCTGCTGCTGCGCAACAGCCGCGAGCCCGAGAATGTCGGCGGCGACTTCGCCTCCCAGCTCGCCGCCCTCGACGTCGGCGTCGCCAACCTCCAGCGCCTCGCCCGGCGCTGGGGGGCGGACACGCTCCAGGCCGCGGCCGACGCCATCCTCGACCAGTCCGAGGCGGCGATGCGGCGCGCCATCGCCGCCATGCCCGACGGCTCGTGGAGCTTCACCGACCATGTCGACGACGACGGCATCGAGGACCGGCCGCTCGCGATCCGCGCCACCCTGACGGTCGCGGGCGACCGTATCGCGGTCGACCTCGCCGGCTCCAGCCCGCAGGCGGCGGGACCCGTCAACTGCACCCTCAACATGACGAGTTCGGCCGTCATCTGCGGCGTCATGATGGCGATCGGGGCCGACATCCCCGCCAATGCGGGATGCTACCGCCCGATCGCCATCTCGGCCCCGCCCGGCACGGTCGTCAACGCCCGGTCGCCGGCGCCCGTCGCCAACCGCATGGCGACCGGCCACCGCATCGTCAACACCGTCATGGGCGCCTTCGCCGCCGCCCTGCCGGGGCAGATCCCGGCCGCCTACTACGGCGTCAGCTATGCCTACGCGGTCGGGACGACGCGCGCAGACGGCCGTCGGCAGGTCTATTTCGACCTCGAATGCGGCGGCTGGGGCGGCCACCCCGACGCCGACGGGGCGTCCGCCTTCTCCTGCGGCTTCCACAATATCTCGAGCTCGCCGGTCGAGATGATCGAGGCCACATATCCGGTGCGCTTCCTGCGCTACGGCCTCGCCCCCGACACCGGCGGCGCCGGCTACCGCCGCGGCGGCACGGGCCTGGAGCGCAGCTTCGAGGTGACCGCACCGGAGGGTCGGCTCGCCGCCAATCTCGACCGCTTCAAGTTCGCCCCCTACGGCCTCGAAGGCGGCCGGCCCGGGGCCACCGGCCGGCTGGAGGTGCGCCGGGTCGGCGGCGCCTGGCAGCCCCTGCCCTCCAAGGTCGCGGGCCTGCCGCTGGCGGCGGGGGACGCCGTCCGCCTCGTCACCTCGGGCGGCGGCGGCTGGGGCGATCCCGCCCGCCGCGAGCCGGAGCGCATCGCCGACGACCTGGCGGACGGCTACGTCAGCCGCTGAAATCCGCTGACGCGGGAGCGGGCTTGCTGCAATGCAGCAAGCACCCTATGTCGGCAGGGCATGACCGACGACATCCCGGCCGCGCCGGCCGCCATTCCGGACGCTCTCCAGTCGATCCCGCAGCCGGGCGCCAAGCCGATCAACGTCGCGATCCAGGGCGGCGGCGCCCATGGCGCCTTTACCTGGGGCGTGCTCGACCGCCTGCTGGAGGACGGCCGCCTCGAAATCGAGGGCCTGTCCGGCACCAGCGCCGGCTCGATGAACGCCGTCGTCTACGCCTTCGGCAAGATGACGGGCGGCGCCGACGGGGCCCGCCGCCTGCTGGAGGAGTTCTGGCGCCAGGTCAGCCACGCCGGCAGCGTCTTCAGCCCGATCGGCGCCAGCGCCTGGGGGCACTGGTGGACCGGCTCCTGGAACCTCGACCAGGTTCCCGCCTACCGCGCCTTCGCCGCCATGACGGGGATGCTGTCGCCCTACGAGTTCAACCCGATGGGGTTCGACCCGCTGCGCGACATCGTCGGCCGCCTCGTCGATTTCGAGGCGCTGCGGCAGTGCCGGAACACCCGCCTCTTCGTCAGCGCCACCAACGTGCGGACCGGCCGGGTCCGCGTCTTCCGCGGCCAGGAGGTGACGCTCGACGCGGTGATGGCCTCGGCCTGCCTGCCCTTCCTCTCCAAGGCGGTGGAGATCGAGGGGGAGAGCTACTGGGACGGCGGCTATGTCGGCAACCCGTCGCTCTGGCCCTTCTTCTACTACACCCGGACCGAAGATCTGCTGGTCCTGCACGTCAACCCGATCGAGCGCGACACCGTCCCGCGCACGGCGCCCGAGATCGACAACCGCACCAACGAGATCACCTTCAACGCCTCGCTGATCGCCGAACTGCGCGCCATCCGCTTCGTCAAGCGGCTGGTCCGCGAGGACTGGCTGAAGGACGAGCACCGCCACCGGCTGCGCGACATCCGGATGCACGCGATCCGGGCCGACAAGGAGCTGATGGACCTCAGCGTCGCCAGCAAGTTCAACCCCGACTGGGCCTTCCTCTGCGACCTGCGCGACCGCGGCCGCCGGGCCGCCGGCGAGTGGCTCGACCGGCACTGGAATGCCGTCGGGCGGGCCGACACGGTCGATCTGGCGCGGGAGTATCTCGACCGCTATTGATGGCGGCCCGCCAAGCCGGCCCCACCCCGGAGTCTCCCGATGACCGTGACGCTGGACGATATCCGCCAGGCGCGCGCCCGCATTGCCGGCGCGCTGCGGCACACCCCCGTGGTCGAGGCGGCGCCCGCCCGCGAGCCGCTGCCCGGACGGGTGGCGCTCAAGCTCGAGTGCCTGCAGGTGACCGGCTCCTTCAAGCCGCGCGGCGCCACCAACGCGCTGCGGTCGCTCGATCCGGCGGCGGCGGCCCGCGGCCTGACGACGGCGTCGGGCGGCAACCACGGACTGGCCGTCGCCTATGTCGGCTGGCGGGCCGGGCTGCCGACGACGATCTTCCTGCCGGCCTCGGTACCGGCCGCCAAGGTCGCGAAGATCGAGCAGTGGGGCGCGGACGTTAGGGTCACCGGCCAGGTCTGGGACGAGAGCAACGAGGCGGCGCTCGCCCATGCCGCCAGGTCCGGCCAGGCCTACATCCACCCCTTCGCCGATCCGATGGTGATGGCCGGCCAGGGCACGCTCGGCCTGGAACTGCTGGAGCAGGTTCCGGACGCGGAGACGCTGCTGGTGGCGATCGGCGGCGGCGGTCTCGCCGCCGGGGTCGCAACGGCGGTCAAGGCGATCCGGCCCGGCGTGCGCGTGGTCGGCATCGAACCGGTGGGCGCGCCGACCCTGCGCGAGAGCCGGCGGGCGGGGCATCTCGTCACCCTGCCGGCGATCACCACCGAGGCCGGCACGCTGGCGCCCCGGCGTTCCGCGGAGGCCACCTTCGCCGCCATCCAGGCGCATGTCGACGACATCGTCCTGGTCGACGATCCGGCGATGCGGGCGGCCGCGCGCTGGCTCTGGTCCGAGCATGCGATCGCCGCCGAGATGTCCGGCGCCGCCGCCGTCGCCGCCCTCACGACCGGCGCCTACCGGCCGCGGCCCGACGAACGGGTCGCGGTCATCGTCTGCGGCGCCGGCACCGACGGCATCGCCTGACGCCGCCGGCCGGCGCTATCATCGTCGCCCATGGCCCCTTGGCGGAACTGGTAGACGCACGCGACTTAAAATCGCGAGCCCTCGGGCGTGCCGGTTCGACCCCGGCAGGGGCCACCATCAACCGGCATCGGCGGCGCCCTCCCGCCGCAGCGCCCGCTCCAGCGCCGCGAATACGCGCTCGTCGTCCATCTGGGCGACGTTGAAGCGCAGGAAGGGGGCGGCGGACTGGGAGACGCTGAAGACGTTGCCCGGCGCCAGGACGACGCCCTCCGCGAGGCAGCGGCGGGCGACGACGGCGGAATCGCGGTCGTCCGGCAGGCGGCACCAGAGATAGAAGCCGCCGCGCGGCACGATCGCCGGCACGATGCCGAGCGGCGCGAGGCGATCCGTCGCCCTCCGGCGCGCCTGCACCAGGCGCCGGCGGACCTCCTCCAGGTGCTTGCGGTAGAGGCCGCCCGACAGCACGGCGGCGATCGCCTCCGTCGCCAGCGGGCTCGGGCCGCCGAAGCTGGTGGCGATCTGGAGGTCGACCAGGCGCCGGATCCAGTCCGCCCGGGCCGCGACATAGCCGCAGCGCAGCGAGGCCGACAGCGTCTTGGAGAAGCTGCCGATCCGGAGGACCCGGTCGAGGCCGTCCAGGACCGCGAGACGGGGCGACGGGTCCGGCTCGAAATCGGCGAAGATGTCGTCCTCGACGATCGTCACGTCCCGGGCCGCAGCCGCGGTGAGCACGCGGTGGGCGGTGCTGGGCGAGAGGCTCGCCCCGGTCGGGTTGTGCAGCGCCGAGTTGGTGATGTAGAGGCGCGGCGCCTCCGCCGCCAGGACCCGCTCGAAACCGGCGATGTCGGGGCCGGTCGGCGTATGGGGCGCGCCGACGATGCGCACCTGGTGCGCCGCCAGCAGGGCGCGGAAATTGAAGTAGCAGGGGTCGTCGACCAGCACCGTGTCGCCCGGCCGCAGCAGCAGGCGGCAGACGAGGTCGATCGCCTGGGTTCCCGAACCGGTCAGCATGACCTGGTCCGGCGCCGCGGCGAGGCCCTCCTCGGCGAAGCGGGCCAGCAGCAGCCGGCGCAGCGCCGGCGCCCCCAGCGTGCCGCCATAGTCGGCGAGGACGGCGTCGCCGCCACGCGCCAGCGCCCGCAGGGCACGGCGGATCGCGCCGCCGGGCATCCAGTCCGCCGGCAGCCAGCCGCAGCCGGGCTTGAGGACGGTCGGATCGGCGTCGAGAGACTGGCGCGACACCCAGAACGGGTCGACGGCGCGGTCGCGCGGCGCCCCCATCTCCGCCACCGCCAGCGGCGGCAGGTTGGCCCCCGTCACATAGAAGCCGGAGCCGCGCCGGGCGCGGATCGTGCCTTCGGCCGCCAGACGGTCGTAGGCCTCGACGACCGTGGAGGGCGAAACCCCCATGGTCCGGGCAAAGCTGCGCACCGACGGCAGGCGGTCGCCCGGCGCCAGCGCGCGGGTGGCGATCCGCCGGCGCACGGCCAGCATGAGCGCGCTCGTCCGGGTCCCCTCGCCTGCCGCCATCGTCCGTCCCGCCTCTGTGTGGGAAAGCATACCAATACAGTCTGACGATATTGTATGCATCCGTCCGTTCCGATCGGCGCCCGGGGCTGCTATCCGGCGACGCTCACGGAAGCGAGGGCGCGGCATGGAACGGACGATGGTCGGCTGGGGCAACGGGCTGCTCGGCGTCGTCATCTTCAGCGGCTCGCTGCCGGCGACGCGCGTCGCCGTCGCCGATTTCTCGCCGCTGTTCCTGACCTCGGCACGCGCCGTGATCGCCGCGCTGCTCGGCGCGGCCCTGCTCTTCGGCCTGCGACAGGCACGCCCGGCGCGCGGCGACCTCCTCCCCCTCGCCATCGTCGCGCTCGGCGTCGTCGTCGGCTTCCCGCTGCTGACGGCGCTCGCGCTGCGCCACATCACGGCGGCGCACTCGGTCGTCTTCATCGGCCTGCTGCCGGTCGCCACCGCCGTCTTCGCAGTCGTCCGCGGCGGCGAGCGGCCGCGGCCCGCCTTCTGGCTGTTCTCGCTGCTCGGCTCGGCCGCGGTCGCCGGCTTCGCCCTGTCGCAGGGGGGCGGCGGGTCGCTCGCCGGCGACCTGCTGATGCTGGCCGCCATCGTCGCCTGCGGACTGGGCTATGCCGAGGGCGCACATCTGTCGCGCCGGCTCGGCGGCTGGCAGGTCATTTCCTGGGCCCTGCTGCTGTCGCTGCCGGCGATGGCGGCCATGGGCGTCTGGACCCTGCCCGGCACCTGGAGCGGCGTCGGCATGCCGGCCTGGATCGGCCTCGCCTACGTCTCCGTCTTCAGCATGCTGGTCGGCTTCGTCTTCTGGTATCGCGGCCTGGCGCAGGGCGGCATCGCCGGCGTCGGGCAGTTGCAGCTCCTCCAGCCTTTCCTCGGCCTGCTGCTGGCCGGCCTGCTGCTGCAGGAGCCGGTGCCGGGAACGATGGTCCTCGCCACCGCCTGGGTCGTCCTCTGCGTCGCCGGCGCCCGGCGCTTCTCTGGCGGGGCGATGGCAAGGATTGCCAAGCCGCGGTAGGTTTCCCGCTCACGCGTTTGCCGCCCGCAGCGCGCGGTCCAGGTCGGCGTAGAGGTCGTCCACGTCCTCGATGCCGGTCGAGAGGCGCAGCAGGTCCGTCGGGCAGGGCGAGCCCTCGCCCTCGATCGAGGCGCGGTGCTCGATCAGGCTCTCGACGCCGCCCAGCGAGGTCGCCCGCTTCCACAGCTCGACCCGCGCGGCGGCGTCGATCGCGGCCCGCTCGCCGCCATGGACGCGGATGCTGAGCATGCCGCCGAAGCCGCCCGCCATCTGCTTCTTCGCCACCGCATGGCCGGGGTGCGTCGGCAGGCCCGGATAGAGCACCTCGGCGACCCGCGGATGGCCGGCGAAGCGTTCGGCCAGCGTCGCGGCGGAGGCGCAGGCGGCGGCGACGCGCAGCGGCATGGTGCGCATGCCGCGGATCAGCAGGAACGCCTCCAGCGGCCCCAGGATCTGGCCCAGCGTCGTGCGGTTGCGGCGGATGCGCTCCCACAAGGGACCCGGCGCGGCCGTCGCCAGGGCACCGGCGACGACGTCGGAATGGCCGTTCATGTACTTGGTCGCCGAGTGCATGACGATGTCGGCGCCATGCTCCAGCGGCCGGGTCAGAACCGGGCTGGCGCAGGTCGAATCGACGGCGAGCGCGGCGCCGGCCCGGTGCGCGATCGCCGCCGCGCCGGCGATGTCGGTCAGCGACCACATCGGGTTCGACGGCGTCTCGGTCCACACCAGCTTCGTCTCGCCCGGGCGGACGGCGGCGGCGAGCGCGTCGAGGTCGGCGGTGTCGACCAGCTCGACCCGGAGGCCCCAGCCGGTCGCCTCCGCCATCAGCCAGCGGCGCAGCGACCAGTACATGACCTTGGGCGCGATGACGTGGTCCCCCGGCGCCAGCGCCAGAAAGACCGCCGTCGCCGCCGAGGTGCCGGAGCCGGTGACGATCGCGTCGGCCGCACCCTCCATCGCGGCGACCAGCGCCTCGGCTTCGCGCACGGTCGCGTTGTCCGGCCGGCCGTAGATGAAGCCGCTGCGATACTGGTTGTCCGGGTCGCGGATATAGGTCGTGGCGAGGTGGATCGGCGGCACCACGCCGCGGGTCTCGGGATCGATGTGCCCCAGCGCCTGGGCGACCCGGGTGCGCATCGCCCAGCCGCGGCCGGAGGACGGGGAAGAACGATCGGTCATGCAGCAGCTCCGGCGCGGGACACGGTGACCTCGACGCCGTGGAGCGCGGTGCTGCGCCCCATGTCGGCGACGAGACCGGGGTTGAGCACATTGACGTTGGCGCCGCCGTCGAGCCAGCGCGACTTGTCGGCGAGGGCGACGCCCCGCGGCACGATCGGGGCGACCGCCAGATCGAGCGCGAGGCTGCCCGTGCGGTTGCGGAGGACGACCCGGTCGCCGGCCGCGAGACCGCGCTCGGCCGCATCGTCCGGGTGCAGCACCACCGCCGCCGGCCCGAGCTTGCCGAGGATCCCCGGGTCGTTGCCGTAGCTCGAATTCATCAGCCAGCGCGAGGCCGGCGTCAGCAGCCGCAGGCGCCCGCCCGCCGGCCGCGGATCGGCGGCGGCACTCGGCAGCCGGCCGTGCCCCGCCGCTTCCGCGGCCGCGCTCGCGATCTCGATCCGGCCGCTCGGCGTCGGAAAGCGCCCGTCGGCGAAATAGACGGCCGCTTCCCGTCCGACCGGCATGGTGCCGACCGCGGCCAGGTCCTCGAAGGACGTGCCGGGCAGCGCCAGCGCGAGCTGGCGGTCGATCATCGCACGGTCGCTCTCCTGGAGCTCGGGTTCGTCGTAGCCCATGGCCCGGGCGAGACGCCGGAAGATCTCGGCGTTGGGCAGGCTCTCGCCCATCGGCTCGGCCGCCTTGGCCTGGGCGCCGAGCGAGATGTGGAAGTAGGAGCCGGCGAGGTCGTCGAACTCGAGGAACGTCGCGGCCGGCAGCACCCAGTCGGCATAGCGTGCGGTATCGGTCGCGAACGGGTCGACGACGACGGTGAACAGGTCCTCGCGCGACAGCGCCGCCAGCAGCGCCGTCTGGTTCGGCGCCGAGGCGGCGACGTTCATGTTCCAGCAGAAGAACGCCTGCGCCCGCGCCGGGTCGGCCAGATGCGCGGCGAGTTCCATGTGCCCGATGGTCCGCGCCGGTCCGCGCCGCAGGTGGGCGCCGGAGATCGCCCCCAGGTCCATGCCGCGGGTGGCGCCCTTGCCGTTGAGATAGTAGACGCCGGCCCCGGGCTTGCCGAGATTGCCGGTGACGGCCGGCAGCAGCGCCACCGCGCGGACGATGTTGCCGCCCTGGGGCTGGCGCTGCAGCCCCTGCCCGATCCACAGCAGGGACGGGCCGGCGCCGTAGATCCGCGCCGCCGCGACGATGTCGGCCGCCGGCACGCCGGTCTGGGCCTCGCCCCATTCGGGCGTGCAGGCGGCCAGTTGCGGCGCCAGTTCGTCCCAGCCGACGGCATGGGCGGCGAGATAGGCCTGGTCGACCAGCCCCTCGCGCCGCAGGACGTGCATCATCGCGAAGGCGAGCGCGGCGTCGCTGCCGGGAAACGGCTGCAGGTGGAGATCGGCCGCGCGCGCCGTGTCGTGGCGCACCGGGTCGACGACGATCTTCCGGCCCGGCGCCTCGGGCAGCCAGTAGCGGTGGGCGTGCGGCGCCGAGGCCGAGGGGTTGCAGCCCCAGACCAGGATCGCCGCGGCGTCCCGGGCGGTGCGCGGGTCGAAGCCCTTGACCGCCGTGCCGTAGACATATTCGAGGGCGGCGTAGCCGGCGTTGTTGCACACCGTGTCCGGCTCGACCTCGGTCGCGCCGAGCCGGTGGAAGAAGCGGTTGGGAAAGCCGTTGGCGACGACCGAGCAGGTACCGGTGTAATGGGCATGGACGACCGTTTCCGCCCCCGGCCCCGCCACCACCTGCCGGAGGCGGTGGGAGATGGCCGCCAGCGCCTCGTCCCAGGTGGCGGGCTCGAAGCGGCCGGCGCCCTTGGGCCCGCTCCGCCGCAGCGGGCGCAGGACCCGCCGTTGCGGATCGAGCCAGACGCCGTTGTAGGCGATGGCGCACTTGCCGCAGAGCCCGCCGCGACTGACCGGATGCGCAGGGTCGCCCAGCACCCGGGCGATGCGCCCGTCCCGCCGATGCACGACGATGCCGCAGCCGTCGTAGCAGTCGCGGGGGCAGGTGGTGCGGACGATATCCTTGTCGGTCGCAGGCGGCTCGGTCACGGCTCGGGTACTCCGGCAGGGCGGACGCCGGCGATGCTAGCATGTGCCGCCGCAACCGGACGGAACCGATCGATGCCGACGCCGCCTCCCCAGGACCTCGCCGCCCTCGCCCGCCGTCTCGACCGCCTGGAACGGCGGATCGGTCGCTGGCGCGCCCTGGCCGCGGCCGGCCTCCTCGCCGGGGCCGCCGGCGCGATCGCCGCCCTCTCGGGCAGCGCCGCGGCCGGCCGGTCCGGCCCGGCGGAACTGGAACTGCGCCGCCTGACGATCGTCGATGGGCGCGGCCAGGCGCGCATCCTGCTCACCACCGAAGGCGAGGACGGCTTCATCGGCCTGACCGATGCCGCGGGTGCCACCCGCGCCGTCGTCCAGGCCCATTCCGGGGGCGCCCGCATCGTCCTCGGCGACGGCCGCCCGCGGCTGGTGCTGGCGGCCGATTCCGAGACCGTGCTGGCGACGATGAACGGGCCCGGGGGCACCGCCCGCGCCGTGCTCGGCATCGCCGCCGGCGGCCGGGAGACGCTTCTCCTGGCGCGTCCCGACGGCGCCGCCAGCGCGGCGCTGCCGTGACCCTATCGCGGCAGCCGGACCTCCGGGCGCAGCGCCCAGTCGATCGCCTGCTCCAGCCGATCGTTGCCCCAGAAGACTTCGCCCGCGGCGACGAAGCTCGGCGCGCCGAAGATGCCCTTGGCCATCGCCTCCTCGACCGTCGCCGCCAGCCGGGCCTTGTGGGCAGGCTGGGTGGCGCGGGCGACGATGGCATCGGCCGGCAGGCCCATCGCGTCGAGGATGGCGGCGATGGTGACCGGATCGGCGATGTCGCGGTCCTCGACGAAGCTCGCATGGTAGACCGCGCGGGAGAACGGCGCCGCCCAGCCCTCGTCCGCGCCCAGCAGGGCGACCCGGGCGCCGAGCAGGCTCGAGCGCGGATAGTGGCGCGGCCAGACGAGGGGAAATCCGTACCGCACCGCCCAGCGCTCGACGTCGCGGCGCCGATAGGCGGCCTCGGCCGGCGCCGGTTCCTGGAACGGCGAGGCATGGCCGGGCCGGCGCTGGAAGATCGGGCCGAGCAGCAGCGGCCGCCAGCGGACACGCAGTGGGCGGGCGGCCAGCAGGCCCTCGATGCGCGCCGCGGCAAGATAGGCATAGGGGCTGGCGAACTCGTACCAGAACTCGATTTCGGACATCGGCCGGGCCTCCTGCACACGCATCGGACGTGCCATGCCCCGCGCACGCCCCGGGCGTGCTATGCCATGATTCGCCATCCCGCTGGGGCTGCCCCATGCGTCCGTCGCGCCGCCGCGCCCGATTTCTCCTGCTGCTCGCCGCCATGACCTTCGCCGGTTCCGACATCGCCGCCCAGGAGCGCGCCGGCCGCGGGCCCGGGCAACGGGCCCCGGTCGCCCGCGTCGGCGACCAGTCGGTGCCGTTCCCGGCCGGAGACCGGCGGCTGCGGCTGCCGGTCTTCGCCGACGGCGACATCGCCGGCGCCGGCGACGTCGAGCGGGTCGTCGTCGTCCTCCACGGCACGCTGCGCAATGCCGACACCTATCTCGACGGCATGGTGGCGGCGGTCGGCGAGGCGGCACCGGCCGGGCGCACGCTCGTCATCGCGCCGCAGTTCCTGGCCGAGCCCGACGGCGCCGCCGCGGCGGGCGGCCACCGCCTCGCCGACGACCTGCCGCTGTGGACACTGGAAGGCTGGAAGGAGGGCGCCGGCGCGGTGGCGCCGGCCGGGCTCGATCCGGCGGCCGCCAGTTCCTTCGCCGCCCTCGACGCGCTGCTCCGGCACCTGGCCGACCGCGGCCGCTTTCCGGCGCTGCGCCGCGTGATCGTCGCCGGCCATTCGGCCGGCGGCCAGGTCCTCGCGCGCTACGCCGCCGCCGGCCGCGGCGACGACGCGCTCGCCGCGGCCGGGATCGCCGTCCGATGGGTCGTCGCCAACCCCTCCTCCTATCTCTATTTCGACCGCCGCCGCCCGGCCGCGGACGGCGGCGGCTTCGCCGAGCCGGCGCCCGGCTGCGCCGGCTTCGACCGCTACAAGTATGGGCTGGAGCAGCCGGTCCCCTATCTCGACGGCGTGCCGCCGGACCGGCTCCTCGCGCGCTTCCTGGCGCGCGACGTCGTCTGGCTGCTCGGCGGGTCGGACGACGATCCGCGGCACCGCTTCCTCGACCGCACCTGCGCCGCCCGGCTCCAGGGCCCGCACCGCCTCGGACGCGGCCAGGCCTACTTCGCCTATCTCGGTCTCCTGGCCCGACCGGCGACGGTCGGGCACCGGCTGGCCGTGGTGCCGGGGGTCGGCCACGACAACCGCGCGATGTTCGGCTCACCGGTCGGGCGACAGGCCCTGTTCGGCGATCCGCCGCGTTGAATTGACGGGTAGATCGACTCGGAATCGTCGCCGATGCGGCTATTCGACCTGTTCAATTCGTGTTATGTTTTGTGAACAGTGACTGCCGAAAGACGTATCTGGCCCGCAGTGAGTTCGCAGAGCTGCCATATCCTGTGCAGTCGATGCGTGGATGCGCGACCGGTAGAGCCCTGTTGATGACGATCCCGACTTTGGACCCGAGCACATGAGCAACAAACCCTACGGCCGAGGCGATCGCACGCGTCGCGGCTTCCCCGACGACAACTACTATCCGGCGCCGCGTTCCCCCTACCCGTCCGCGGCACCGCGTTTCCCCTCGTCGTCGGCGGCGATGGGTGGTCCGACCGTGACCGTGGACGCCTCGGTGAAGTGGTTCAACCCCACCAAGGGCTTCGGCTTCGTCACCCCGGTGGACGGGTCGGGCGACGCGTTCCTGCACGTCTCGGTGGTCGAAGGCGCGGGTCTCACCGAGATCGCCGAAGGCACGACCATCCGCTGCGAGATCGGCACCGGCCAGAAGGGTCGCCAGGTCGCCCGCATCCTGTCGGTCGATTCGAGCACGGCCGCCGCGCCGCGCCCGCGCGCCCCGATGGGCGGCGGCGGCGGTGCCCGGCCGCCGCGCCCCGAGCGCGACGCCCCCATGGGCGACCCGACCGAGATGGAAGGGACCGTGAAGTGGTACTCCGTCGAGAAGGGCTTCGGCTTCGTCGCCGCGCCCGACGGCGGCAAGGACATCTTCGTCCATTCCAACACCCTGAAGCGCTCGCACATCGCGACCCTGGAGCCGGAGCAGGCGGTCCGCATGACCGTGGTCCCGACCCAGAAGGGCCGCGAGGCGACCTCGGTCGAGATCGTCTGAGCCACGGTCGGCGCGGCCCCGCGCGTGGGGCCGCCGACCAGTCCTGCCGAGCCGCCGCTGCGTCCGCAGCGGCGGTTTTCTTTTGCCCCGCCGCCTGCCGATGACCGACCTCCCCATCCATGCCGTGATCCCGGCGATCGCGGACGCGCTGGCGCGAAACCGCCCGGTCGTCCTGCGCGCCCCGCCCGGCGCCGGCAAGACGACCGCAGTGCCGCCGGCACTGCTCGACGCCGCGTGGCGCGGCGACGGCCGCATCCTGATGCTGGAACCGCGCCGCCTCGCCGCCCGCTCCGCCGCCGCGCGCATCGCCGCCAACCGCGGCGAGATGCCGGGCGGCCTCGTCGGCTACCGCGTCCGGCTCGACAGCCGGGTCGGCCCGGCGACCCGCATCGAGGTCGTCACCGAAGGCATCTTCCTGCGCCGCATCCAGTCGGACCCGGAGCTGGACGGCGTCGCCGCCGTGCTGTTCGACGAGTTCCACGAGCGCAGCGTCGATGCCGATCTGGCGCTGGCGCTGGCGCTGGAATCGCGGGCCGCACTCCGCCCCGACCTCCGCCTCGTCGTCATGTCGGCGACCCTCGACTCCGCGCCGTTGCTGGCCCTGATCCCCGACGCCGAGGCGATCGCCGCCGAGGGTCGCATGTTCCCGGTCGAAGTCCGTCACGCGGAGCGCCCCGGCGAGGGCCCGGTCGAGCTGCGCGCCGCCGACGCCGCCCGCCGCGCCCTGGCGCAGCGGCCGGGCGACGTGCTCGTCTTCCTGCCCGGCATGGCCGAGATCCGGCGGGCCGAACGCCGCCTGGCCGAGACGCTGGCCGATCCCGGCGTCGATGTCATGGCGCTGCATGGCGACCTCGCGCCGGCGGATCAGGACCGTGCGATCGCGCCGGCGCCGCCCGGGCGGCGCAAGATCGTGCTCGCCACCGCCATCGCGGAAACCAGCCTGACCATCGAGGGCGTCCGCACGGTCGTCGATTCCGGGCAGCGGCGGGCGCCCCGGTTCGACCCCCGCACCGGCATGACGCGGCTCGTCACCGTACCGGTCTCGGTGGCGGCCGCCGAGCAGCGCCGCGGCCGCGCGGGGCGCGTCGCCCCCGGCGTCTGCGAGCGGCTGTGGACCGAGGCCGAGCACCGCGCGCTCGCCGCCTTCGACCCGCCGGAGATCCGCTCGGCCGACCTGGCGCCGCTGGCGCTCGAGCTCGCCGTCTGGGGCGTGCGCGACCCGGCGACACTGGCCTGGCTCGACCCGCCGCCCGCCGCCGCGCTGGAACAGGCGATGGGCCTGCTGCGGCGCCTCGACGCCGTCGACGCCGAGGGGCGGCCGACCGCCACCGGCCGGCGCATGGCACGGATCGGCGTCCACCCCCGCCTCGCCCGCATGATCGCCGGTGCGCCCGATCCGGGCGACGCCTGGCTCGCCTGCCGCATCGCGGCCCTCCTCGCCGAGCGCGATCCGCTCGCCGGCCGCGGCGACGCCGACCTGCGCAGCCGCCTCCAGGCGGGCCATCGCGGCCCCTTCGCGCGCGCCCATGCCCTCGCCCGCGACCTCGCGCGGGCCGCCGGGGCGCGACCGACCGAGGACGCCGCGACGGCGACCGCAGGCGCGCTGCTGGCGCTGGCCTATCCCGACCGGGTCGCCCGCCGCAGCGACCCGCGCGGCCTCTACCGCATGACGGGCGGCGGCGCCGCCGTCCTGCCCGAGGGCGACCCGCTCCTGGTCGAGGAGTGGCTGGCGATCGCCGCCCTCGACGGCGACCGGCAGCGTGCCCGCATCTTCCTCGCCGCCCCGCTGACCCTGGCCGAGATCACGGACCGGTTCGCCGATCGGATCGAGAGCGTCGACCGGATCGAATGGGACAGCCGCAGCCGCAGCGTCGCGGCGCGGCGCGAGCGACGGCTCGACCGGCTGGTGCTGGAGGACGCCCCCCTGCCCCGCGCCGATCCGGAGGCGCTCGCGGCGGCCATGCTGGCCGGCATCCGCGAACTCGGGCTCGACGCGCTGCCGTGGACGCCGGAAGCGCGCCAGCTCCGGTCCCGCGTCGGCCTGATGCGCCGGGTCGAGGGCGCCGCCAACTGGCCCGACCTGTCGGACCAGGCGCTCCTCGACGGCCTCGAATCCTGGCTTGCGCCGCATCTCGACCGGGCAACGCAGCCGGCCCACCTCGCCCGGCTCGATCTTGCCCGGTTGCTGACCGACCTCCTCGGCCGGACGGCCGCGCGGCGCCTCGACGCCGAGGCCCCGACCCATCTGACGGTCCCCTCGGGCTCGCGCATCCCGCTGGAGTACGGCCAGGGCGAGCAGCCGGTGCTGGCGGTGCGACTGCAGGAGATGTTTGGGCTGCGAGCGACGCCGACGGTCGCCGACGGCCGGGTTCCCGTGCTGGTCCACCTCCTGTCCCCCGCGGGGCGGCCGGTGCAGGTCACCCAGGACCTGGCGGGCTTCTGGGACCGCGGCTACCGCGAGGTGCGCGCCGACCTGCGCGGCCGCTATCCCCGCCACCATTGGCCCGAGGACCCGCGCGAGGCGCTGCCGACCCGTCGGGCGAAGCCGCGGGGGACATGACCGCCGCCGCCGGATAGACTGGGGGTGGGGGCAGTGGAAACGGGAGGCTGGGATGTGGATCGACGGGCGCCGCCCGATCGCGACCGCCCTGCTGGTCGGAATGCTGTGGACGCCCGGAACCCAGGCTCTGGCCCAGGCCCAGACGGTGGCCGAGCCTGCGCCGCCGAGCGAGGTCGAGCGCATCGCCCGGCGCACCGCCACCTATCAGGTCGTGTCGTCCTTCAACGACTTCGTCTATGGCGCGCTGTTCGCGGGCGGGATCGCGGCCGGCGGGGTCCTTGCCGTCGCCTCGCTGGTGACCGAGCCGATCCTGCACTTCCTGCACGAGACCGCGTGGGGCAGGGTATCGCCACCCGCCGATCGCGGCGAGGCACTGCAGCGGGTGCCGATCAAGTCGGCGACCTATACGCTCGCCAACTCGGGCCGGGTCTTCGCCTCGGCATGGCTGATCTCCGGCAACCCGGTCGTCGCCGCCGGCATGGTCGCCTTCAATGCCGTCGCCGACGCCACCGTCTATGCCGTCAACGACGCTGCCTGGGCGCACTTCACGGCGGCGGACGCCCCCGTCCCTGGCGGGGCGGGAGCGCCCTGAGCGGCCGTCCTCAGCCGAAGATGAAGTCGTTCGGCTGCAGCATCATCTTCGAGACGCCGTCGAGGATCAGCCGGTTGCCGCCGCCGAGGTCGATCACCGCGTCGCCGTTCTGGTCGACCGTGTGGGCCACCAGGGTCGCGAAATTGGTGATGCCCGAGCCGTTCACGTTGGCCGGAAGACGGATCGTGTCGCCGCCGACGACGTCGAAGTCGCCGATCACGTCGACGCCGCCGCCGGCCGCGATCTGGAAGCGGTCGGCGCCGAAGCCGCCCCACATCGTGTCGTTGCCGAGATCGCCGTTGATGACGTCGTTCCCGCTGCCGCCATAGAGCTGGTCCTGGTCGGGACCGCCATGGATGGTGTCGTCGCCGTCCTCGCCGAAGACGAGATCGTCGCCGCGGTTGCCGTTGAGGTGGAGGTCGCTGCCCGAGCCGCCATAGACGGTGTCGTTGTCCTGGCCGCCGCGCACGATGTCCCGCCCGCCGTCGCCGTAGAGCAGGTCGCGGCCCTGGTTGCCGTTCATGTCGTCGTCGCCGCCCCAGCCGCCCAGCGTGTCGTTGCCGCC
>NZ_JAYSFE010000037.1:0-36417 GCF_041913585.1 Allostella sp. | reverse complement strand
GAGAAATAGGGCGCGGCCTTCTTGATCCAGGCCTGCCAGGCCGGGTCCGCCTGCATCGCCGCCCGCCGCTGCTCGCGGTCGGCCATGCTTTCGTACGCCCACATATGGACGATCTGGTTGATCGTCCCGACCTCGGTGACGAAGTAGCCGAAGGGCTTGCCGAGGTGCCGGGTCTGCACCGGATAGCCCTCCGCCTCGTAGGCCGCCAGGAACTCCGCCAGCTTGCCGACATGGACGGTGTAGGTTCGCTCGTCGACGATCATGGTCAGGCGACCCCGTGCCGCTTGAACCACGCTTGCAGCCGCTGCCATCCGTCCTCGGCCGGTCCCTTGCGGTAGCTCGGGCGATAGTCGGCATGGAAGGCGTGCGGGGTGTCGGGATAGACCACGATCTCGGACGGCTTGCCCGCCGCCTTGAGGGCGGCCTGCATCTTCTCGACCGTGTCGTTGGGGATGCCGGGGTCGGCGCCGCCATAGAGGCCGAGCACCGGCGCCTTCAGGTCGGCGACGAGATCGATCGGGTGCTTCGGGGTCAGCTCGCTCGCCTGCCCGACGAGCCGTCCGTACCAGGCGACGCCCGCCTTCAGCTTCGGCTGGTGGGCGGCATAGAGCCAGACCACGCGCCCGCCCCAGCAGAAGCCGGTCATGCCGAGCCTGTCGGTGTTGGCCTTGCCGGTCGACTGGGCCCAGGCGACGGCGGCGTCGGTATCCGACATGAGCTGGGCGTCCGGCACCTTGGCCACGATTTCCCGGAGGATGGTCGGGACGTCCGTCAGCTTCGAGACGTCGCCCTGCCGGGCATAGTACTCGGGCGCGACCGCGAGATAGCCCAGCTTGGCGAACCGCCGGCAGACGTCCTTGATGTGCTCATGGACGCCGAAGATCTCCTGGACGACGACGACGGTCGGAAACGGCCCGCCCGCCGCTGGCATCGCGTGGTAGGCGGGAATCGTGCCGCCCGCAACCGGGACCTGCACCTCGCCGGCCGTCAGCCCGGCGGTGTCGGTGGTGATGACGCTCTGGGCCTGGATCGGCTGGGCGGCGAGCGCGAAGCCGGTCGCCAGCGTGCCGGCGACGACGAAGCCGCGCCGGCTGAGTTCGGTGCGGGCGATCAGGCTCCGCATGTCCTGGGCGAAATCGTCTGGCATTCCCCGTGCTCCTCCCTGTCCTTCGACCATCAAGAGTATCAGCGCCCGGCGTCCGCTGCCGGTCACGCCGTCGTGATCGGCCTCAATAGTCGAGCCGGTACTTGATGCCGACGCTGGTGCCGTCGCCGCCGACGCCGGCATCGACGGTGACGTTGGGCAGCACCTGGATCTCGACCCCGACGGCGGATGCGTTCTCGCCCGGGTTGGGGTTCACCTTCACGAAGACGTCGTCCGTGACGTAGCGGCCGAGGGTGACCGAGGTGCCGTCCTCGCCGCCGATGTCGAGCGCGTCGAGGCCGAGGGTCTGGCGGACGCGGTCGACGATGCCGCTGCCGCTGCCGAGGCCGGCGAGCTCCGCCGCCGCCTGGGCGAGCTGCACCGCCTGGCCCGGCGTGACCTGGGAGGTGCTGCGGCCGAAGAGAACCTGGGCCAGCACCTCGTCCTGCGGCAGCGGCGGATCCGACCCCAGCGTCAGCGTCGGCTGCGTCGCGCTGCCGGCCACCGTCACGGTCGCCTTCAGCTGGTTGGCGGTCGCCGTCGCCAGCAGGTCGAGCCGGGCATCGGTCGGGGCGCCGTCGAAGGAGATCACCCCGCGCTCGACGGTGAAGCGCCGTCCGAGCAGGTCGTACCGGCCGCGCACGGTCTCGATCGCGCCCGTGACCTGCGGCGCATCGAGCGTGCCGGCGACGCGCAGGTTCCCCCGCCACTCGGAATCGAGTCCGCGACCGCGGACGAAGAGCCGGCCCGGCAGGACGACGTCGATCGCCAGCGCGATCGGCAGCGCCGCCGCCGTCCCGCCGGACGGGTCCGCGTCCGCCACGCCCGGGCGGTTGATCTCCACCACCGGCAGCGGCGTGAGCGCCGCCGGCGTCGATTGCGGCAGGGCGATGTCGCCCTGGTCGACCTGCACGCGGCCGGCGATGCGCTGGCCGGCGGCGGTGCTCCGGGCCTCGATGCGGCCGCTGGCGATGGCGCGCCCGAGGTCGTTGGCCAACACCCGGAAGCGCTCGGCCGTCACGGCCGCCTCGCCGCCCCATCCCGCGTCGCGCCGCTCCGCGAAGCCCTGGCCGGCGATGCGGCCGCCGGCGCCGTCGGTCGCCGACAGCTTCTCCAGCCGGAAGCGGTCGCCGTCGCCGACCAGGGTGGCCTCGAGATCGGCCAGCACGATGCCGGTGCCGCCGTCCTCGATGCGGGCGCCGGCGAGCGAGGCCCGGCCGCC
Source organism: Allostella sp. (assembly GCF_041913585.1). Classification (NCBI taxonomy): domain Bacteria; kingdom Pseudomonadati; phylum Pseudomonadota; class Alphaproteobacteria; order Rhodospirillales; family Allostellaceae; genus Allostella; species Allostella sp. Next base: position 34,051 of record NZ_JAYSFE010000037.1, on the reverse strand, counting down.
GGGCCGGGGTGCGGCGACCGTGCCGTCCAGGCGCAACGCGGCGTCGAGCCGGCCGGCCATGGTCAGCGTCTCGGTCGGCAGGTAGGTGCGCAGACGGGCCAGATCGACATTCCCGTCGGCCCGTCCGCCGATCGTCCCGTCGGGCGGGAGCGCGAACTGCGCCGGCTTCGCGGCCAGCACCAGCGGCACCGATGCCGCGACGGTCAGCGCGGCGTCGGGCACGTCGCGCAGCGCCGCGGTCAGACTGGCGCGCCCGTCCTGCCAGCTGCCGTCGGCGACGATCGCCAGCGGCGGCAGGTCGCGCGGCGTCCCGCGCCAGCGGATGCCGCCGGCGCGCAGCGACAGCGTACCCGACGGCTGGCGGGCGGCCGTGTCGATGCGGGCCTCGCCGTCGATCTGGCCCTGCATCCCGCGGACGCCGGCGAGCCGGCCCAGCTCGGCCATCGACAGGCGCGCCAGGGCGAGTTCGCCGTCGATGCCGTCGGCGGCGTAGCGGGCGCGGCCGGTGACGCGCCCGCCTGCCAGCCGGAGGTCGATGCCGTCCGCCGTCACCGTGCCGCGATCGAACCCGATCCGGAGCGGCCCGCCCAGGGCAATGGTCTGCTGGTCGACCGTGACCGAGCCACGGGTGAGCGTGGCGGCGATCGCCTCGCCGGCCCGGCCGATGGTGGCCGCGAGGTCGACCGCCAGCGGCTGTGGCCGCTGCCCGCGGGCGGCGAGCGTCGCCCGGATCTCGCGCGCGAGGTCGCCGCTCGCGTCCAGCTTCGCCTCGTCGATCGCGCGGCCGCCGGCCGCGATGCCGCGGGCCTGCACGGCGACGGTGCCGCGCGGCGCCGTCATCGGCGCGTCGACGCTGACCTTGATGGTCGCGGCCCGGACCCGGGCATCGGCGATGGCGAGATCGCGGGCGTTGCCGTCGGCGGAGAGCCGCAGGGTCCGTCCGACCGGCCCCAGCCGCGCCGTGAGGTCGAGCCCGCCCGCGGCGCCGCGGCCGAGGAGGGGCTCCAGGCGCGACAGGTCGGGCGCGGCCACCCTTGCCGCCGCGGCCACCGGGCCGCCGCCGCCGAGCGTCGCCGAGCCCGTCAGGCGCTGGCCCGCGGCGTCGACCCGCAGATCCTCGACGGCGAGACGGTCCGCCTCGCGCCGGAGGTCGGCGCGCAGCGTCACGGGCACCCCGTCCAGATCGAGGCCGCCCTCGACCCGGCCCGTGAGCCGGGTCCCCTCGAGCCGGCCGTCGGCGGAGACCGCGAGGCGCCGAATGCGGCGTCCCGCGGCGGTGAGTTCGGCGGACGACAGGCGCACCGCCGCCGCCGGCCGGTCGAGCGTCCCCGAAACCGTCGCCTCGGCCGCAACCTCGCCCGCCATCGCCGTGCCGAGCGGCTGGGCCAGCGCCGCCAGACGCGGCAGGACCGCCCGCATCTCGGCCGCGACGGCGCCGTCGCGGCCGAGGCTGCCGCTCGCCTCGATCCGGATCTCCCGCCCCTCCAGCCGCAGGCTGGGCGCCCGCAGCCCACCGTCCGCCGCGCGCCGGAACTCGGCGGCGAGACGGGGGGCGGGGCCGAGCAACGCCGTCAGGGTGGGTTCGCCCTCGGGGGCGTGCATCTCGGCGGTGGCGTCGCCGGACAGCGCGCCGGTCCGCATGTCGCCGGCGATCCGGCCGGAGAGGGCGACGGCGCCGTGCAGCGGCGACCCGACCCGGCGGAGCAGTGCGGCCGGCAGTTCGGCGGACAGGCGGAGGTCGAGCGGGCCGTCCGGAGCGACCGTGCCCGCCGCCGCGACCATGCCGTCCGCGGTCGTGACCGTCAGCCCGTCGATCGCCATGCGGCCGTCCGCCGCCAGGGTTCCGGCCACCGTCCAGTCGGCGTCGCGGACGGGTGCCGGCGCGCCGTCCAGGCTCAGACCCGAGACCCGGCCGCGTGCCGACAGGGCGACCGCGTCGCCCGCCGGCCGGACGTCGGCCGACAGCGACAGCCCGTCGAGGCCGGCCGCGGCGGCGGCAAGGCCGGTGCCGTCGATGGTGAGCGCGAGCCGCGGCGCGGCGGTCGTGCCGGTGAGGTCGGCGCCGAGGACCAGCGCGCCCGAGAGGTTCTGGCCGGCGGCCGCGCCCAGTGGGGCCAGGTCGACGACCGTGGCGTCGACGCGGCCCGCGACGGCGCCGTCCGGCGCCAGACGCCCGCTGGCCGAGAGGGCGAGGCCGCCGCCGGACACGTCCAGCCGGGCGATGGTGGCGTCGTCCGCGCCGGTCGCGTGGCCGGACATGCGGATGCCGTCGGCGAGCGGCGCGCGCCATGGCTCCGCCAGCAGCGGCGCCGGCCGGATGGTGCCGTCGACGGCGAGGCGATAGGGGGCGATGCCGCGCGCCTGGAGCACGAGGTCGAGGCTGGCACCTTCGCCGAGGCTGCCGGTGAGCCGTCCGGTCCAGCCGTCGATCGGGCCCGCGCCGTCGAGCGACAGCCGCGCCGGCCGCGGTTCGTCGCCGCCGAGCAGTCGTCGGGCGAGGTCGCCCGACGGATCGGTCGCGTCGAGCTTCGCCTCCAGCCGGTTCTCGTCGGGGGCGAAGACCAGCCGCAGGTCGATCGCACCCTCCGGTCCGTCGAGGCGGCGCACGGCGACCGTCGCCTCGGCGCGGCTCGATTCCAGGGTGGCGGCGCCGTGGACGGCGATCGCGATCGCCTCGCCCGCCACCGCGGGCGCGATCTCCAGGCGCTCGACGGCAATGCGGTCGAGCGAGAGGGTGAGCGGGAGGTGCGGCAGGCCCGGCGGCCCGGGCGGGCCGGCCGGCGATGCCGACGGCGGCAGCACCGGCAGGCGGTCGAGGCGGATTCGCTGCGCCGCCATCAGACCCAGCCGGAGCCGCCGCGACAGGATGTCGGAGGCGAACCAGTCGATCTCGAGGCGGTCGATGGCGAGCCACGGTCCGGCCTCGTCGGCGACGGAGAGTTCCCGGACCGTCATGGCGAACGGCACCAGCCCCGCGATGCCGGCGATCGCGACCCGGCTGCCGGGCGCGGATGCGGCGTCGGCGATGGCGCCGGCCAGCCAGTCCCGGCCGAGCCGCGTCTGGGCGGCGGCGAAGAGGCCGCCGAGGACCACGAGCAGGAGCAGCAGCACGATCGCCGCCACCCCGAAGGTCCGCCGTAGCCACCACATGCCGGCGGTCCTAGAACGCCTGGCCCAGGCTGATATAGACCTGGACCAGATCGTCGACGCCGTCGCGCCGGTTCAATGGGGTGGCGAGGTCGAGCCGGACCGGACCGAAGCTCGTGTAGTAGCGCAGGCCGATCCCGGCACCGACGAAGAGCCGGTCGCCGAAGCCGGGCAGCGTGGAATCCGTCACGGTGCCGGCCTCCAGGAACGGCACCACGCCGATCGTCTCGGTGACCTTGATCCGGAGTTCGGCCCCGCCTGTCAGCAGCGACTTGCCGCCGAGCGGGTCGCCCGCGGCGTCGACCGGCCCCGCCATCTGGAAGCCGAAGCCGCGGACGCTGCCGCCGCCGCCCGCATAGAAGCGCTGCGGCGCCGGCACCTCGCCGCGCCCGGCCCCGAGGAGGCTGCCGAGGCTGGCGCCGGCGGCCAGCACCCAGCTCCCCTCCTCGTCGAGCCGCCAGTACGCGGTCTGGTCGATGCGGAGTTTGAGGACGCCGAGGGCGCCGTCCTCGACCCCGAAATAGGGCGTGGCGCTGAGCGTGGTGCGATAGCCGCTGGTCGGGTTCAGCAGGTCGTCGGAGGTGTCCCGGCGCAGGAAGACCGGCGCTCCGACCAGGTGGTAGCGGTTGGTCCGGCGTTGGGCCGTCACCTCCATCCGCTCGTACTGGAGGCCGGCGCCGGCGGTCCAGTGCGGCGGGAAGCGCCGCTCGATGCCGCCATGGATGCGCAGGAAGCGGTTGTCGTAGGCGGGCGGCTTCTCGTCGGCGAGCGTCAGGCTGGCCACCAGATCCTGCTCGTCGGCGAGGAAGTAGGGTCGGCGATAGGTGGCGGTCGCCCCCAGTTCCTGCTCGGCGAAGGTGCCGGACAGGCGCACCCGGTCGCCGTTGCCGAAGAGGTCGCGGTGCTCCCAGAAGAGTTCGGTGCCGAATCCGGTCGAGGTCGAGTAGCGGAGGCCGCCGCCGACGCTGCGCCGCTCGCCCTCGACCAGGGTCACCGTCATCGGGACGGTACCGTCCGGGTCGACGCGATCGGCCGCGGCGATCCGCACCGAGGAGAAGAGGCCGGAGCCCGCCAGCGCCTTGCGCGTCGCGTCGACCTTCCGCGAATCGTAGGCCTCGCCCGCCTGCCATCGCAGTCGACGCCGGACCATGGGTTCGCGGGCGTCGACCAGCCCTTCGATCCGGGTCTCGCCGAACCGGGCGGCCGGTCCCGGATCGACGATCCAGGTGACCGTCGCGGCGCGCAGCGCATGGTCGACGACGATGCGCCGGTCGACCCGCCGGGCGAGCGGCCGGCCGGCTTCCCGCAGGCGCGCCAGGACGTGGCCTTCGGCGGCGAGGATATCGGCGCTGCGGACCGGATCGCCGAGCGCGACGCCGAAGGTCTCGATGGCGGGAAAGTCCGCCGGCAGCGGCGGGGCGCCCGTCGGCACCGCCACCGCCACGTCGCGGACCAGGTAGAGCGGGCCGGGATCGACGGTGATCGAGACGGCGGTCGGGCTGGCATTGCGGTCGATGCCGCTTTCGACCCGCGAGTCGAAATACCCGAGTGCGCGCAGCGTGTCGGTGATGCCGCGCCGGTCGTCCGCCACCCGCCGCGCCAGGGCGGCCCGGCTCTCCGGCGGATCCTTCTGTCGCAGCAGCGTCTGGGCGATGTCCCGGATCCGCTTCTCCACGCCGTCCTCGCCGGCGGCGACCGTCAGCGTCGCGGTGTAGGGCACCTCGGCCGCGGCCGGGCCGGCGGCGGCGAGGACGAACAGCCCGGCGGCGAACAGGCGGCGGGCGCAGAGGCCGGTCAGTCGTCGTTGCGGGTTCAAGACGGGACCGGGCTCTCTCGTCCGTGGCGGCGGGCGGCCGAAGGCCCCGCGCTTGATCGGGCGGGTTCCTCGGTCGTTCGACCGAGACAACGCGGCAGGGCCGGGTTTGGTTCCAGGGGGAAGGGGCCGGGACGCCGCCGGACGGCGGCGCCCCGGCCGGGGTTCCGGGGGCGCGCCGGTGGCGGCCGGGCCGGCCGGCGCGGCTGTCCTCGTCGAAGAGCTCGGCCAGCTTGTCGGTCATGGTGCCGCCGAGCTGCTCGGCGTCGACGATCGTGACCGCGCGCTTGTAGTAGCGGGTGACGTCGTGGCCGATGCCGATCGCGATCAGCTCCACCGGCGAGCGGCCCTCGATGTACTCGATTGCCTCGCGCAGGTGCTTCTCGAGGTAGTTGCCGGGATTGACCGAAAGGGTGGAATCGTCGACCGGGGCGCCGTCCGAGATGACCATCAGCACCCGCCGCTGCTCGGTCCGGGCGATCAGGCGGTCATGCGCCCACATCAGCGCCTCGCCGTCGATGTTCTCCTTGAGGATGCCTTCGCGCAGCATCAGGCCGAGATTCTTGCGCGCCCGCCGCCACGGCGCGTCGGCCGCCTTGTAGACGATGTGGCGCAGGTCGTTGAGGCGGCCCGGGTTGGCGGGCTTGCCCTCGGCGATCCAGCGCTCGCGCGCCTGGCCGCCCTTCCAGGCGCGGGTGGTGAAGCCCAGGATCTCGACCTTGACGGCGCAGCGTTCCAGCGTCCGCGCCAGGATGTCGGCGCTCATCGCCGCCACGGTGATCGGGCGGCCGCGCATCGAGCCGGAATTGTCGATCAGCAGCGTGACGACGGTGTCGCGGAAATCGGTGTCGAGCTCGCGCTTGAAGGACAGCGGGATCGCCGGGTTGGTGATGACCCGGGACAGGCGCGCGGCGTCGAGGATGCCCTCCTCCAGGTCGAACTCCCACGACCGCGTCTGCTTGGCCATCAGGCGCCGCTGCAGCCGGTTGGCGAGGCGGCTGATGACGCCCTGGAGATGCGCCAGCTGCTGGTCGAGCAGGCCGCGCAGGCGCGCCAGCTCGTCGGCGTCGCAGAGCGCCTCGGCATTGACCGTCTCGTCGAAGCGCTTGGTGTAGGCCTTGTAGGAGGCGTCGGGCCCCTCGCCCCAGGCCGGGCGCGGCACCTGACCGGGACGGCCGGGACGGTTGGGGTCGTCGTCGCCGGTGCCCGGCATCATCTCGCCGTCCTGCTCCTCGGCGGCGGCGCCGGAATCGTCCTCGCGCGGGTCGCCGGGGGCGGCCTCCATCGTCGACTGGGTGCCGCTGGCGGAACCCTCGCCCTGCTCGCTCTCGCCGTCGGCATCGGCCGCGTCGTTCTGGTCGCTCTCGCCGTCGCCTTCCGAGCCCTCGGCCTCGGTGTCGCCGAGATCGAGGTCGAGGTCGGAGATGAGCTTGCGGACGGCCTGTCCGAAGCGCTCCTGGTCGTTGATGTGCTGCGCCAGGTCGGCGAGGTCGGTGCCGCCCTTGGCCTCGACCCAGGGCCGCCACATGTCGACGACGCGCTTGGCGGAATCCGGCGGCGCCTCGCCCGTGAGCTGCTCGCGCGCCAGCAGGCGGACGGCGTCCGCCATGGTGACGTCGGTGCGCTCGGTGACGCGGTCGAAGCCCTGGCGGCGGTAGCGTTCGGCGAGCGCCGCCGCCAGATTGTCGGCGACGCCCTTCATTCGCCGCGCCCCGATCGCCTCGACGCGGGCCTGCTCGACGGCGTCGAAGATGGTGCGGGCGAGTTCGCTCGGCGGCGCGCGCCTGGCGTGCAGGCGGGCGTCGTGGTGGCGATAGCGCAGGGCGATGGCGTCGGCGGCGCCGCGGACCTGGGCCGCCTCCTCCGCCGGCAGGTCGCGCGACGGCAGCGGCACGCGGGCGCGCGTGCCGGCCGCCCCCGGCGGGTCGGAGCTGAAGACGACGTTGACGTCGTCGCGCTCGGCGATCGCCCGCAGCGCCGCCGTGGTCGACCGCTTGAACGCCTCGAGCGGCGTCTCGGCCTTGCCCTGGGTCATCGCCGTCGTCTCACAGCAGCTTTGCGCGAACGCCGGTTTCCTTGAGTTCGGTGCCGAAGCAGCGCTGGTAGTATTCGGCCACCGACGCGCGCTCGACCTCGTCGCACTTGTTGAGGAAGGTCAGGCGGAAGGCGAAGCCGATGTCGCCGAAGATGCGCGCGTTCTCGGCCCAGGTGATGACCGTGCGCGGCGACATGACGGTCGAGATGTCGCCGTTGATGAAGCCGGCGCGCGTCAGGTCGGCGCAGGCGACCATCTGCGAGATGATCTTCTTGCCCTCGGCGGTCTGGTAGCTCGGCATCTTCGCGAGCACGATCTCGACCTCATCGTCGTGCGGCAGGTAGTTCAGGGTGGCGACGATGTTCCAGCGGTCCATCTGACCCTGGTTGATCTGCTGGGTGCCGTGATAGAGGCCGGTCGTGTCGCCGAGGCCGACCGTGTTGGCGGTCGCGAACAGGCGGAAGGACGGGTGCGGGCGGATGACCTTGTTCTGGTCGAGCAGGGTCAGCTTGCCCTCGACCTCCAGCACGCGCTGGATCACGAACATGACGTCCGGCCGACCGGCGTCGTACTCGTCGAAGACGATGGCGGTCGGATGCTGCAGCGCCCAGGGCAGCAGGCCCTCACGGTATTCCGTGACCTGCTTGCCGTCGCGCAGCACGATCGCGTCCTTGCCGACGAGGTCGATGCGGCTGATGTGGCTGTCGAGATTGACGCGGATGCAGGGCCAGTTGAGGCGGGCCGCGACCTGCTCGATGTGGGTGGACTTTCCGGTGCCGTGATAGCCCTGGATCATCACACGGCGGTTGTAGGCGAAGCCGGCCAGGATCGCGAGCGTGGTGTCGTGGTCGAAGCGGTAGGCCGGGTCCTTGTCGGGAACATGCTCGGTCGGGGTGGAGAAGGCCGGCACGGCGAGATCGCTGTCGATGCCGAAGACTTCGCGGGCGGAAACCTTGATGTCGGGCAGGCCGTTCGGCGCCGCCTCTGCGGCGCGGGGTGACGTGGCGGTGGCCATCGGGGTCGGATCTCGTCGTTTGGAGACAACAGGAATGAAGACCGGACTATGCGAAATAGCCGTTCTTGAGGGTCGCATAGGCTTCGTTGATGGATTTTAGACGTTCCTCAGCGGCCTTGTCGCCCCCATTCGCATCCGGGTGGTGCTGCTTGACCAGGGTCAGATAGCGCGATCGCAGCCGCTCGAACGTGACTGGCGGCTCCAGTCCGAAGATGGCGAGCGCCCGCAGGTGGGCGGCCTCGGCCGGCGGCCGGCCGGGCTCGCCGCCCTTGCGCGCCGGCTCCTCGTCGAAGAATCCGAAGCCGTCATGGACCCGCCAGCCGGGGTTCCGCGGCCGGCCGCTGCCGAGTGGCCAGGTCGGGCGCTGCCACACCGTGTCGCGCCGCAGGTCGGCCTCGATCTCCGCCTGCGACATGCCGCGGTAATAGTCCCAGGCGCGGTTGTATTCCCGGACATGGTCGAGGCAGAACCAGCGATACTGGTCGAGCCGGTCGCGCGACTGCGGCGCGCGGTATTCACCGTCGCCAGTGCAGCCGGGCCACTCGCAGGTGCGTCTGTTCCCCGCCTCCTCCGGATCGCAGGCGAGGGCGACGCGCTCGAACCGTCGTCTCATTGCGACGGAGTATGGTCAGGCGCAGTGGGCCAGACAAGGCGATGCACCGGCGAACGGCGCGAGAATCCTTGGACGAACCGAACGGGACACCGACGACGATGACGATGCAGGACACGATCCGCGACAAGCTGACGCACGCATTCCGGCCGATCGCCCTGACGGTCGAGGACGATTCCCATCGCCATGCCGGCCATGCCGGCGCGCGCCCCGGCGGCGAGACCCACTACCGCGTCGACATCGTCGCCACAGACTTCGCCGGCCGCTCGCGCGTCGAGCGCCAGCGCATGGTCTATGCCGTGCTCGCCGCCGAACTGGCGGGCGGCGTCCACGCGCTCCAGCTCCGGACGCGGGCCCCGGGCGAACCGTCCTGATGGGGCGGCCGGCTCCGCCGGGCTCGCGTCAGGCGCTTTCCTTGCGCGGTCCGGTGTAGAAGGCGGGCCAGATCCGCGCCACCACCGGTCCGTCGAGGGCGAGTGCGTGGCAGGTGTCGAGGTGCGCCGGCCGGCGCTGCGGCCCCGTCGGCGTGCCGGCCGCCGCCTGGCTGCGGCGCTGGCGTTCGCGCCAGGGAAAGATCGTCTGGAAGGCGGTGGTGGCGACCGGACCCAGCAGCTCGACCAGGTGGGTGCAGCCCTCGGTGCCGCCGAGCAGGCTGCGGACCTGCTGCGTCCATCCGGCCTTGATCGACAGGCCGACCACGCGCTGGAAGTTCGGCGTGATCTCCGGGCAGATCGGAAAGGGGCTGGCGTCGGTCACGACCTCGATCGCGCGCACGACCAGTTCGTCGTCGACCGTCAGGCGGATCCACATGTCGTGGACCGGCGTGCCCGGCGGCATCGGCCCGCGGCTGTTGCTGTCGAAGGCATAGGACTTGGTGTCGACCAGGTGCCCTTCGATGTCCCACAGCCCGTCCTCGCGGCGATAGCCGCGGCATTCCACGGTCCGGGTGTGCAGGTGGGCGCGCGGCGCCGGCTCGGAAAGTGGCATGGGCGGGGGTCCGGGAAGGCGATCGGGTCGCGCCATGTTGCGGCGCAGCGTAGGCGACCTAAGACGAACTCCCCTTCCGCGTCAATGGTGCCGACGTCAATGGTGCGGGCGCCCCTGGTGCCGACCCGGGGCGACGGCGAGTCAGGCGGCGATGGCGTCCTCGAGGAGCGCGGTCACCGCCGCGATCTCGACGTCGCGCGCGACGAACGCCTGCCCGATGCCGCGGACCAGGATGAAGGTGACGCGGCCGTTCCGCGCCTTCTTGTCCTTGGCCATGTGCGCCACCAGCCGCTCGGCCGTCCAGCCGCTGCCGCGCACGCCGGCCAGCCCCGTCGGCAGGCCGACCGCCGCGAAGTGGCGGCGGACCCGGACGGCGTCCTGCCCGGGGCAGAGCCCCAGCCGTGCCGACAGGTCGAACGCCATGATGGTGCCGATGGCGACCGCCTCGCCGTGCAGCAGGCCGCCGCCGAAGCCGCTCTCGACCTCCAGCGCATGGCCGAAGGTGTGGCCGAGATTGAGCAGCGCCCGGTCGCCGGTCTCGCGCTCGTCGCGGGCGACGATGGCGGCCTTGGCCCGGCAGCTCGCGACCACCGCGCGGCGGGCGGCGTCGGCATCGCCGGCGACCAGCGCCGGGCCCGCCCGCTCGCACCAGTCGAAGAAGGCGGGGTCGCCGAGCAGGCCGTACTTCACCACCTCGGCATAGCCGGCCAGCAGTTCGCGCCGCGGCAGGGTCCGGAGCACGTCCATGTCGGAGAGCACCAGCAGCGGCTGGTGGAAGCTGCCGACCAGGTTCTTGCCCGTCGGCATGTCGATCGCGGTCTTGCCGCCGACGGCGCTGTCGACCTGCGACAGCAGCGTCGTCGGCACCTGCACGAAGCCGATGCCGCGCAGCAGGATGCTGGCGGCGAAGCCGGTCAGGTCGCCGATGACGCCGCCGCCCAGCGCCACCAGCGCCGCGCCGCGGTCGACGCCGAACTCCAGCACGCGCTCGCAGAGATGCTGCAGGTGGGGGAAGTCCTTGGTCGCCTCGCCCGGCGGCAGGACGACCGTGTCGTGGCGGATGCCGGCGGCGTCGAGGCCGCCCCGGAGCGTCGCCAGGTGCAGGCGGGCGACGGTCTCGTCGGTGACGACGACGACCCTGGGGGAGGACAGCACCGGGGCCATGCGCCGGCCGGCCTCGGCGACCAGTCCCGGCCCGACCAGGATGTCGTAGCTGCGCTGGTCGAGGCCGACTCGGACGGTGTCGACGGCGCTCATGTCGGCGACCCGACGACGGCCGGGGGGCAGGACACGGCGCGGTGGGCGAGATATTCGGAAAGGGCGGTCATGCAGCGATCGACGGTGTTCTCGGTCGGGGCGTCGAGGCTGTCGACGACGATGTCGGCCTCGGCATAGACGGGATAGCGGATCGCCATCAGGCGGGTCAGGATTTCCTTGGGATCGCCCTGGTTCAGCAGGGGCCGGTGGGTGCGCCGGGCCACCCGGCGGACCAGCACCTCGAGTTCGGCGCGCAGCCACAGCGAAATTCCGCGGGCGCGGATGCAGGCCCGGGTGGCGGGGTCCATGAAGGCGCCGCCGCCGGTCGCCAGCACATGGGCCGGCTCCTCCAGCAGGCGCTGGATCACCCGGCGCTCGCCGTCGCGGAACGCCGTCTCGCCGTGGCGGGCGAAGATTTCGGCGATGGTGCAGCCGGCGGCAGCCTCGATCTCGGCGTCGGCATCGACGAAGCCCAGGCCCAGCCGATGGGCGATCCGCCGGCCGACGCTGGTCTTGCCGGCCCCCATCAGCCCCACCAGCACGAGCGTGCGCGGCAGCACGATCCGATCGCCCAACGTCGCGGTTCCCCCGTCGGTGCGCCGGTTCGCCCCCTGACCATCTGCCCCCTGGCGTTGTGTCGCCTCCGAGGCGCCGATATTCTGCCCTCCGGCCGCCATCGACGGTAGTTAGCACAAAGCCCGTCGCAAGTCGTCAAGCACGCGGGCGGACGGAGAGCGCCTCGCCCCGGAGTTTCACGCCATGACCCGCAAGCTCGTCTGGATCGCCGCTTCCGTGGTCCTGGTTCTCCTGATCGCGGCCCTCGGGACCCTGCTGCTCGTCGACATGCCGGCACCGACCAAGCGCATCGAGAAGGTGATCCCGGATGGCAGGCTGGCCCGCTAGCGCGATTCTCGCCCTCGTCCTGGCGGCGCCCGCCGCGGCGCAGGCGCCGCCGACGCCCCTGCTGACGCCGCCGCGCCCGGCCGCTCCGGCGGCGGCACCGGAATCGGGGCCGCCCGTCCGCATCCCGCCTGCGATCGGCACGCCGCCGACCCCCCTGCCGCAGGAGCGCGGCCGCACCGCACCATCGCCGGCGGTGACGGCCCGGCCGCTGCCGGCGCTCGATCACGAGTCGGCGGGCTGGAGCCAGGCGGAAGGCGGCCTCGGCCCCGACCTGTGGCGCGGCAGCGCCTGGACGGCCGCCGCCCCCCTGCTCGAGCGGCTGTCCGCTCCGGCGGGGACACCGGCGCGCCACGCCCTCGCCCGGCGCCTGCTCATGTCGGCGGCGGCGCGGCCGGACGGTGCCCCGGCGGGCGCCTTCCTGGAGCGCCGCCTGGTCCGGCTGCTCGCCGTGGGCGACGCGGCCGCGGCCGCAGCGCTGGCGCGCGCGGTCCCCGAAGCGCGGCTCGACGGTCCGCGGGCGCGGCCGGCGGCCGAGGCGGCGCTCCTCGGCGGCTCGGCCGCCGATGCCTGCCGGCGCGCCCGCCGCGCCGACGTCGACATGGCCGACCTCTTCTGGCGCCGCCTGCTCGTCGCCTGCGACGCGATCGAGGGCCACGGCGACCGGGTGCGCCTCGGCCTCGACCTGCTGCGCGACCAGGGGCTCGATGCGGGCGAGGCGTTCACCCGTCTGGCGGAGGCCGCCGCCGGCCTCGGCGACAAGCCGGCGACGGCGGCCGGGCTCGCAGCCGTCGAGGTGGCGCTGGCGATCCATGCCGGGGTCCCGGCGGAGCCGAAGGCGCTGGCGGCCGCCCCGCCCGCCGTGGCGGCCGCGTTCGCCCGCGCCTCGGCGCTGCCGCCGGGGGTCCGCCTTGTCGCAGCCGAGGCGGCGGCCGGCCTCGGCCTCGTCGAGCCGGCGGTGCTGGCCGGCCTCTACGCCGAACTGCCGCTGCCCCCCGAGCGCCTCGCGGACGCGCTCTCGGCGGCCGGGGGCATGCCGGGCGCGGACGGTCGCGCCCTGCTCTTCCAGGCGGCGCGGCTGGAGATCGTGCCGGGACGCCGGCTGGAGCGGCTGGCTGCGGGCTGGGACCACGCGCGCGAGCATGGTGCCGCGCTCGCCTTCGGCGCGGCGGCGGCGCCGCTGGTGCGCGAGATGTCGCCCTCGGTCGACCTCGCACCCCATGCCGCGGCGGCGATCCGCATCGCGCTGGCGGCCGGCGACGGCCGCACGGCGATGCGCTGGCTGGCGATGATCGGCCAGCGGCCGGGCGATGCGGGCGCGATGGCGGCCCATGCCGCCGCCGCACCCCTGGTGCGGCTGGCGCTGGGTGAGGACGGACCGGCCTGGAACGCCGAGGCGGCCCACCGCTGGACCGGCGCCATGGGCGGACCGGGCTCGCCGCGGGCGGCCGTCGGACTGGCCCTGCTGGCCGCACTCGGCGATCTCGCCGCCAGCGACGAATGGATCGCGCTGATCGAGGCGCCGCCCGGCCGGACCGCGGCGTTGCCCGGCGCCGCGGCCGCCGTCTGGTTCGCCCAGGAGGCGGCGGCGCGCGAGAGCCGGCTCGGCGAGCAGGTGGCGCTCGCGCTCCTGGCCGTCGGACGCGATGCGGTGCCACATCCGTTGGCGGCCTTCTCGGCGCTGAACGGCCTGCGGCTTGCCGAGCAGACCGGCACCGCGCGCCGCATCGCGGTCGAGATCGCGCTCCTGGCCGGCCTCTAGCCCCGGCGCCATGTCCGGCACCGCGCTCGCCAGCCGCCGCCTCGAGGGGTTCCTCGAGATGCTGGCGGCTGAGCGCGGCGCGGCGCGGAACACCCAGGAGGCCTACCGCCGCGACCTCGGCGACCTCGCGGGGTTCCTCGCCGGCCGCGGCGAGACCCTCGACGCCGCGACCGAGGACGGGCTGCGGGCCTATCTCTCGCACCTCGACGCGGCCGGCATGGCGCCGCGGACGCAGGCGCGCCGGCTCTCCGCCATCCGCCAGTTCCATCGCTTCCTCTATGCCGAGGGCCTGCGGCCGGACGATCCGAGCACCCGGCTCGATTCGCCCCGCCTCGGGCGGCCGCTGCCCAAGATCGTCGATGCGGGCGAGTGCGACGCGCTGCTGGCGGCGGCCCGCCTGCGCCCGGCGCCGGACGGGCCGCGCCTGGTGGCGATGGTCGAGCTGCTCTATGCGGGCGGCCTGCGCGTCTCCGAACTGGTCGACCTCCCGGTCAACGCCGTGGCGCGGGACAGCACGACGATCGTCGTCCGCGGCAAGGGCGACCGCGAGCGCGTGGTCCCGCTCGCGGCCTCGGCGGTGGCGGCGGTCGGCACCTACATGGCGGTACGCCCGGCCTTCCTGCCGCGGGGCGCCCGCCGCGCCCAGGCCGAGCGCTGGCTCTTCCCGTCGCGCGGCGCCGAAGCCCGGCTGACGCGCCGCCGCGTCGGGCAGCTGCTGAAGGAACTGGCCGTCCAGGCCGGGCTCGATCCCGCGCGCCTGTCGCCGCACGTCCTGCGCCACGCCTTCGCCACGCACCTGGTCGACGGCGGCGCCGACCTGCGCAGCGTCCAGCGCATGCTGGGCCATGCCGACATCGCCACGACCCAGATCTACACCCACGTCGCCGACGAGCGCCTGACCCGTCTGGTGCAGTCGCACCACCCGCTGGCCGGCCGCCGCCCGCGCCGCGGCGAGGAATGAGGGTGCGCCGGTTTCCCCCGCCGGCCGCGCTGTGCTAGTACCCGCCCACCATGCGCAGTTTCCTGGATTTCGAGCAGCCGATCGCGGAGCTCGAAAGCAAGATCGAAGAGCTCCGGCATCTTCCCGGGGCTGCCGACATCAACATCGCCGACGAGGTCGCCAAGCTCCAGGGCAAGGCCGAGCGCCTGCTGCGTCAGACCTATGCCCGGCTGACGCCGTGGCAGAAGGTGCAGGTCGCCCGCCACCCCGAGCGGCCGCATCTCTCCGACTACCTGGCCGCCCTCGTCACCGACTTCACGCCGCTCGCCGGCGACCGCACCTTCGCCGAGGATCGTGCGATCATCGGCGGCCTCGGCCGGTTCCGCGGCACGCCGGTGATGGTCATGGGCCAGGAGAAGGGGGCGGATACGGAGAGCCGCGTCCGCCACAATTTCGGCATGGCCCGGCCGGAGGGGTACCGCAAGGCCCGCCGGCTGATGGAACTGGCCGACCGCTTCGGCCTGCCGATCCTGACCATGGTCGACACCGCCGGCGCCTATCCCGGGATCGGGGCCGAGGAGCGCGGGCAGGCCGAGGCGATCGCGCGCGCGATCGAGGCGGGCCTCGCGGTCGGCGTGCCCTTCGTCTCGGTCATCATCGGCGAGGGGGGGTCGGGTGGCGCGATCGCGCTCGCGACCGCCAATCGCGTGCTGATGCTGGAGCATGCCGTCTACTCGGTGATCTCGCCCGAGGGCTGTGCCTCGATCCTCTGGCGCAGCGCGGAGAACGCGCAGGAGGCGGCCGAGGCGCTGAAGCTGACGGCGCAGGACCTGCTGCGGCTCGGCGTCGCCGACGCGATCATCCCCGAGCCGCTGGGCGGCGCCCACCGCGACCGCGCCGCGACGGTGGCGGCGGTGGGGGACGCCATCGCAACCGCGTTCCAGGGGCTGGAGGGGCTCGACGCCGCGAGCTTGCGCCTGCGCCGCCGCGAGAAGTTCCTGGCGATCGGCCAGAGCGCGGCCTGACCGGCCCGGCCCGGCCGCGCGCCACGCCGCCGCCCGGTCCTGCCCCTGACCGCCCATGACCGAGAACGGCCACGACATTCCCTATCTGCGCGAGGTGCTGGTCTTCCTCGCGGCCGCCGGCATCGTCGTCCCGGTCTTCCACCGGCTGCGCGTCAGCCCGGTCCTGGGATTCCTCCTGATCGGCGTCGTCATCGGCCCGCACGGGCTGGGCGGCCTCATCGGCGACGTGCCCTGGCTGCGCCACCTCGTCATCACCGACCTCAAGGGCGTCCAGTCGATCGCCGAACTGGGCATCGTCTTCCTGCTGTTCACGATCGGTCTCGAACTGTCGCCGCGGCGGCTGTTCTCGATGCGCCTGGCGGTGTTCGGCATGGGCGGGTCGGCGGTGCTGCTGTGCGCGGCGGTGCTCGGCGCCGGCGCCTGGCTCGCCGGTCATTCGGTCGCCGCGGCGTCGGTCCTCGGCCTCGCGTTCGCCCTGTCCTCGACCGCGATCGTCATGCCGCTCCTGGCCGAGCGCCGGGCGGCGACCGGCGTCCTCGGCCGCAACGCCTTCGCGATCCTGCTGTTCCAGGACCTGGCGGTGGTGCCGATCCTGGTCCTGATCTCGGTCCTGGGCGGCGGCGGGCCCGAACAGTCGCCGGCGGCCATCGCGCGGGCCCTGGGGGAGGCCGTCCTGATGGTGGCGGCGATCGGGGTCTTCGGACGGTTCGCCCTGCGGCCGGTCCTGCGCTCGGCGGCGCGCGCCGGCAGCCCGGAACTCTTCATGGCGGTCATCCTGCTGGTGGCGCTGGGGACGGCGATGGCGACGGCTGCGATCGGGCTGTCGATGGCGCTGGGCGCGTTCCTCGCCGGGCTGCTCATCGCCGAGAGCGAGTTCCGCCACGAGGTCGAGGTCGACATCGAACCCTTCAAGGGACTCTTTCTCGGCCTCTTCTTCATCGGCGTCGGCATGGGCATCGACGGCGGTGCGCTGCTCCGCCACCCCGTTCCGATCCTGGCGGCGGTGGTGGTGCTGTTCCTCGTCAAGGGGCTCGTGATCGGCGGGCTGCTGCGGGCGTTCGGGCAGCCCTGGCCGGTCGCGGTCGAGGCCGGCCTGCTCCTCGGCCAGGCGGGCGAGTTCGCGCTGGTCGCCGTCGGGCTCGCGACCGGCGCGCATCTGATCGAGGCGGCGGCGGCGCAGGACGTGCTCCTGGTCGTCGGCCTGTCGCTGCTGGCGACGCCGCTGGTGGCGATCGGGGCGCGCCGGCTGGCGCGCGGCATCGCCGGGAGCGTCGCGCGCCGGCACGAGGAGACCGACGGGGTGGTGCCGCCGCCCGAAGGGCACGTCATCCTCGCGGGCTTCGGTCGCGTCGGGCGCACGCTGGCCGCCGCCTTCGAGGCGGAGAAGATCGCCTATGTCGCCGTCGACCTCGACCCGGCGGTCTCGGAAGCGGCGCGGCGGACCGGGCAGGCCGTGCAGTTCGGCGATGCCGGCCGCGGCGAGGTGCTTCGCCATGCCGGGGCGGACACCTGCCAGGCGCTCGTCGTCACCCTCGACGACGTGCAGGCGGCCGAACGGGCCGTCCGGGCGGCGCGCCGGCGCTGGCCGGACCTGCCGATCTATGCCCGGGCCCGCGACGTCGCGCACGCGCGACGCCTCGCCGAGCTCGGCGCCACCGAGGTCATTCCCGAGGCGCTGGAGCCGAGCCTGCAGCTCGCCGGCCGGGTGATGGCCGGAATCGGCATGCGCGAGGAGGCCGTGGCGGAACGGCTGGCGGCGCTCCGCGACGCGTGGTCGGGCCGCTTCCGGGCGTGATCCGCCGGGCCGCCGTCAGTTGGCGACGGCGCGGATGCGCTCTTCCGTCAGGCCGACCTTGCGGGCGGTCGCCAGGATGTCGGCCCAGGCGCGATCGGCGAGCGGAATGCCCTCGGCCAGGCGCTTGGCGCGCGTCCGGCGCTCGGGTTCGCCCGGGACCAGCACCTCGCCGCCGGGCGTGGCCGGGCGCGACGCCTTCACGTAGTCGACATACTGGGCGAGTTCGCGCGCGAAGGCGTCGTCGGAATGGAAGCGGTCGACCGCCATGTAGATCGACAGCATGCCATTGGCGATCTGGCGCGGACCCGGTCCCGAGCAGCCGGAACCGGTGAAGGCGCCGCCCAGGAGCTCGCACATCAGCGCCAGGCCCGATCCCTTGTGCTCGCCGAAGGCGCGGAGCGCGCCCTCGCCCTTGCGGGGATCGGGGACGGCGCCGGGCGGCACCTCGCCGTAGAGGGTGCGGGGATCGCTCGACAGGCGGCCGTCGGGCTCGATCAGCGCGCCGGCGGGCAGGGGCTTGCCGCCGGAATGGGCGACCAGCGCCTTGCCCTCGGCGACGAGCGAGGTCGCGAAATCGAGGATGACCGGCTCGCCGCCGGCGACCGGCAGGCCGATTGCGATCGGCGCCGTCGAGAAGCGGCGGTCGACGCCGCCGAAGGGCGCCACCAGCTCGCTGCCGGCGACGTTGACGAAGTGGAGCGAGACCTGGCCCTCGGCCGCCGCCATCTCCGGATAGTCGCCGATGCGCCCGAGATGGCCGGCATGGCGCAGGCCGACGATGGCGACGCCGTGCGACCTCGCGCGGGAGATGCCGAGCTCGACCGCCAGCGGCCCCACCGTCTGTCCGAAGCCGTAATTGCCGTCGACGAGGGCGAAGGCGCCGCCGTCGACAACGGTCGTCAGCGACCGCCCGGCATGGACGCGGCCGGCCTGCAGCGTCTCGACATAGCGCGGCACCCGGATGACGCCGTGGCTGTCGTGCCCGGCGAGGTTGGCGCCCGCCAGCATGGTGGCGATCCGCCCGGCCTCGGCGGCGTCGCAGCCGGCGGCGGCGAAGATGTCGGCGACCAGCCGCACGAGCGGCGCATGCGCGATCAGCAAGGAAGCGTCTCCTCCGGGCGGGTGGACCGGCCGGCCCGGCGCGCGGGCCGCTCTCGGTTCCTGGATCTTTCGGCGGCGTGCGGTGCTAGAGCCGGCCGTGGCAGTGCTTGTATTTCTTGCCGCTGCCGCACGGGCAGGCGGCATTGCGGTTGACCTTGCCCCAGGTGGCGGGGTCGGCCGGGTCGATGCTGGCGACGGCGGCCACCGCGGTATGGCGGGGCAGCGGGCGCGGCTCGGCCTCGCCGTCGGCCGCGACCTCGCTGAGCGCCGGGTCGAAGCGGGTCTCGTGCATGCCGGCCGGGAAGGGCGGCGGCGGCGGTTCCGGCTCCTGCATCCGCACCTCGATATGGCTGAGGAGCTGGACGACGGCCTCGCGGAGATGGACCAGCATCTCGCCGAAGAGCTCGAAGGCCTCGCGCTTGTATTCGTTGAGCGGATCGCGCTGGGCATAGGCGCGCAGGCTGATCCCCTGGCGGAGATGGTCGAGCGAGAGCAGGTGGTCCTTCCACACCTGGTCCAGCACCTGGAGCAGGATGCTGCGCTCGGCCATGCGCATCAGGTCGGGACCGTAGGCGGCCATCTTGGCCGCCATCTTCTCGTCCAGCGCGCGGGTGATCCGCTCGCGGATCTCGATGTCGGCGATCCCCTCCTCGCGCACCCAGTCGGCGATCGGCAGGTCGAGCCCGAAGAGGCGCAGGCAGGATTCGTGCAGACCGGTCGCGTCCCACTGCTCGGCATAGGCGTTGGGCGGGATGCAGCGCGTGACCTGGGCCTCGATCACCTCGGACCGCATGTCGGCGATCATCGCCTCGACATCGTCCGCCTGCATGATCTCGCGGCGCTGCTCGTAGACGACCTTGCGCTGGTCGTTCATGACGTCGTCGTACCGCAGCAGCTGCTTGCGGACCTCGTAGTTGCGCGCCTCGACCTTCTGCTGCGCCTTCTCCAGCGCCTTGTTGATCCAGGAATGGACGATCGCCTCGCCTTCCTTGATGCCGAGGCGGCGCAGCATCGTGTCCATGCGCTCGGACCCGAAGATGCGCATCAGGTCGTCGTCGAGCGAGACGAAGAACTTGGAGCCGCCGGGATCGCCCTGCCGGCCCGAGCGGCCGCGGAGCTGGTTGTCGATGCGCCGGCTCTCGTGCCGCTCGCTGCCGATGACGTAGAGCCCGCCGGCGGCCAGGGCCTCCTTGCGCGCGTCGGCGACCTCGCCGCGGATCAGCGCCTCGCGATGGGCACGCTCGTCGGGGTCGCCGATCTCCGCCAGTTCCCGGCGCAGCCGCAGCTCGACGTTGCCGCCGAGCTGGATGTCGGTGCCGCGGCCGGCCATGTTGGTGGCGATGGTGACGGCGCCCGGCCGGCCGGCCTGGGCGATGATGTAGGCCTCCTGCTCGTGGTGGCGGGCGTTCAGCACCTGGTGCGGGATGCCGCGCTGCTGGAGGATCTCGGCGAGCTGCTCGGACTTCTCGATGCTGACGGTGCCGACCAGCACCGGCTGCTGCCGCTTCCGGCACTCCTCGATCTGCATCACGATCGCGTTCAGCTTCTCGCGGCCGGTCCGGTAGACCTCGTCGTCGTGGTCCTTGCGGATGCAGGGCACGTTGGTCGGCATCTCGACGACGTCGAGCTTGTAGATGTCCGACAGCTCCTGCGCCTCGGTCATCGCCGTGCCGGTCATGCCGGCCAGCTTCGGGTAGAGGCGGAAGTAGTTCTGGAAGGTGATCGAGGCCAGCGTCTGGTTCTCGACCTGGATGGTGACGTGCTCCTTCGCCTCCAGCGCCTGGTGCAGGCCCTCCGAGTAGCGCCGGCCCTCCATCATGCGGCCGGTGAACTCGTCGATGATGATGACCTTGTCGTCCTTGACGATGTAGTCGGTGTCGCGGGCGAAGAGCTTGTGGGCGCGCAGCGCCTGGTTGACGTGGTGGACGAGCGAGACGTTGTGGACGTCGTAGAGCCCGCCCTCCTTCAACAGCCCGGCCTCGATCAGCAGGCGCTCGATGGTCTCGAGCCCGGCCTCGGTCAGGGTGACGGTGCGCTGCTTCTCGTCCTTCTCGAAGTCGGTCGCCTGCAGCTTGTACATCAGCGCGTCGGCGCGGGCGTAGAGCTCGGAGGAATCCTCCGCGGGGCCGGAGATGATGAGCGGCGTGCGCGCCTCGTCGATCAGGATGCTGTCGACCTCGTCGACGATCGCGAAGTTGAACGGCCGCTGGACCATGTCCTCCAGCCGGTACTTCATGTTGTCGCGGAGATAGTCGAAGCCGAACTCGTTGTTGGTGCCGTAGGTGACGTCGGCGGCGTAGGCGGCGCGTCGCTCGGCGTCGTCGAGCCCGTGGACGATGCAGCCGACCTCGAGGCCGAGGAAGCGGTAGATCGCGCCCATCCACTCGGAATCGCGCCGCGCCAGGTAGTCGTTGACGGTGACGACGTGGACGCCCTTGCCGCCGAGCGCGTTGAGGTAGACGGGCAGCGTGCCGACCAGCGTCTTGCCCTCGCCCGTCTTCATCTCCGCGACCATGCCGCGATGGAGCACGGTGCCGCCCATCAACTGGACGTCGAAATGGCGCTGGCCGAGCACCCGCTTGGCCGCCTCGCGGACGGTCGCGAAGGCTTCGGGCAGGATTTCGTCCAGCGTCGCGCCCTTCTCGAGCCGCTCGCGCAGCATCGGCGTGCGCGCCCGCAACTCGTCGTCGGAGAGCGGCGTGAGGGAAGGCTCCAGCGCGTTCACGTCCCGGACGATGCCGCCGAGGCTCTTGATGTAGCGATCGTTGGCTGAGCCGAAGAAGCGGCGGGCGAGTGCGCCGATCATCAGGACCTCGGGCGGGACGGGATGGAAGGGTAGGACCGCGCGGACACGGCCGAGCAAGACATAGGAGTAAGCCTCCCCCCTGTCAACGCGACCTCCGGACCCGGTTTCTCGCCACATTCCGCGCGTAGGCGGGTTCGTGTATGTTCCGCCGCCGAGCCGGCCGGCCCCCATGGCCGACGAAAGGATGACCCCCCGATGCGCCGTTTCCCCCTCCTCGTCCTGGCCGCCGTCGCGGCGCCACTCCTGCTCGCCCAGGGCGCCGTGGCCCAGACCGCCTCGGCGGCTGCTCCCGCCGATCCGGTGGTCGCCCGCGTCAACGGCAAGCCGATCCTGCGCAGCGACGTGCTCGCCGCCCACCGCCAGCTGCCCGCCCAGGTGCAGCAGATGCCGCTGGAGATGATCTTCCCGCTCATCGTCGACCAAGTGGTCAGCTCGCGGCTCCTGAGCGAGGCCGGCCGCGGCCAGAACCTGCAGAACGATCCCGAGGTGAAGAACCAGATGGCGCGGGTCGAGGATCGCGTCATCGAGCGCGTCTATCTCGGCCGCGTCGTCGAGAAGGCGGTGACCGAGGAGAAGCTGCGGGCCCGCTACGCCGAGTTCGTGAAGAAGCAGCCGGCCGGCGAGGAGGTGAAGGCGAGCCACATTCTCCTCGAGCGTGAGGACGACGCCAAGCGGGTGATCGCCGACCTCGACAAGGGCGGGGACTTCGCCCGCATCGCCCGCGAGAAGTCGATCGACCCCTCGGGCCGCGACAATGGCGGCGATCTCGGCTTCTTCCAGAAGGAGCAGATGGTGCCGGAATTCTCGGCCGCGGCCTTCGCCATGAAGAAGGGCGAGACGAGCAAGGCGCCGGTCAAGAGCCAGTTCGGCTGGCACGTCATCCGCGTCACCGACCGCCGCCAGATGGCCGCGCCCACCTTCGAGGCGGCCCGCGAGGAGCTGAGCGACGAGATCGCCCGCGAGGTGGTCGACGCCCACGTCAAGTCGCTGCGCGAGAGCGCCAAGGTCGAGGTCTACAACGCCGACGGCTCGGCGCTCGCCCCGGCCCCGGCCCCGGGCCTGACCCCGGCACGCTGAGCCCACCCGATCCATCGAACGAACCGCCGGAACCCGAGGCAGACATGGCGCACAAGGTCTCCCCGCTCGCCCCCGAACGCTTTCCCGACCTGCCGCCGATCGCGGGCGTCCGCCTCGGCACGATCGCGGCCGGGGTGCGATACACGGGCCGCGTCGACGTCATGCTGGCCGAACTGGCGGCCGGCACCACCGTGGCCGGCGTCTTCACCCGTTCCAAGACGGCGTCGGCCCCGGTCGACTGGTGCCGCCAGGCGCTGCCGGGCGGCAAGGCGCGGGCGCTCATCGTCAATGCCGGCAACGCCAACGCCTTCACCGGCGTGGCCGGGCTGAAGGCGGTGGAGGTGACGGCCAAGGGCGTGGCCAAGCGCCTCGGCTGTCGCGCCGGTCAGGTCTTCGTGGCCTCGACCGGCGTCATCGGCGAGCCCCTGCCGGCCGAGCGCATCACGGCGGCGCTCGACACGCTCACCGCTGACCTCCAGCCGGATCGCTGGGCGGAGGCGGCGCGCGCGATCATGACCACGGACACCTATCCCAAGGGCGTGACGGCGACGGCCGACATCGGCGGCACCACGGTCACCATCAACGGCATCATCAAGGGGTCGGGCATGATCGCGCCCGACATGGCGACGATGCTGGGCTTCGTCTTCACCGACGCGACGCTGCCGGCGGAGGTGCTGCAGACGCTGCTCGCCCGCGGCGCCGACCGCAGCTTCAACTGCATCACCGTCGACAGCGACACCTCGACCAGCGACACGGTGCTGCTGTTCGCCACCGGCAAGGCGAAGAATCCGAAGATCGAGAAGGCGAACGATCCGCGCCTCGCCCAGTTCCGCCGGGTCCTCGACGGGGTGCTGATGGAACTCGCCCACCTCGTCGTCAAGGACGGTGAGGGGGCGGAGAAGCTGGTCGAGATCCGCGTCGGCGGCGCGGCGACGGCGAAGGCCGCGCGCCGCATCGGCCTCGCCATCGCCAACTCGCCGCTCGTCAAGACCGCGATCGCGGCCGGCGACGCCAACTGGGGCCGCATCGTCATGGCGGTCGGCAAGTCCGGCGAGAAGGCCGACCGCGACCGCCTGTCGATCGCCATGGGCGGCGTCGCCGTCGCGCGCGACGGCCAGCGCGTGACGGACTATGACGAGGCGCCCGTCGCCGCCCACATGGCCGGCCGCAAGATCGAGATCGACGTCGATGTCGGCGTCGGCAAGGCGGCGGCGACGGTGTGGACCTGCGACCTGACCCACGCCTACATCGACATCAATGGCAGCTACCGAAGCTGAGGTCCTGACGACCGCGCGTCTCGTCCTGCGCCCGCTCCGCCCCGCCGACGCGCCGGCGGTGGCGGCGCTGGCGGCCGAGTGGGAGGTCGCCCGCTACACCCAGCGCATCCCCCATCCCTACCCCGCGGGCGCGGCCGAGGCCTTCATCGCCCAGGTCGCGGCCGACCGGGCGGACGGCCATGCCGAGGTCTTCGCCGTCACCCGCCGCGACGACGGCACCTTCCTCGGCAATCTCGGGCTGGAGCAGGCCGACCGGCCGGGCGAGGTCGAGGTCGGCTACTGGCTCGGCCGGCCCTACTGGGGGGCCGGGCTGGCGACCGAGGCGGTGAAGGCCGCGATCCGCTATGCCTTCGGCTTCGCCGAGGCGAGCACCGTCTTCGCCGAGATCCATCCCGACAATGTCGCGTCCCGGCGCGTGCTGGAGAAGGCGGGGCTGCGCGAGACGGGCCGCGTGCCGGGGCGCCTGCGCGGCGTCCCGGTCGAGACCATCCGGTTCGAGATCGAGCGGCCGCAGCCGCTGCCGACGCTGCTGGTCGCCGCGGTCGCGCTGATCGACGCCGACGGCCGGGTGCTGATCGCCGAGCGCCCGCCCGGCAAGCACATGGCCGGCCTCTGGGAGTTCCCGGGCGGCAAGGTTCAGCCGGGGGAGACGCCGGAAGCGGCGCTGGTGCGCGAACTGGCCGAGGAACTGGGCGTAGACACGGCCGAGCGCTGCCTCGCGCCGCTTACCTTCGCGTCGCATCGCTACGAGGCGTTCCACCTGCTGATGCCGCTCTTCGCCTGCCGCAACTGGCGCGGCACGCCGACCCCGCTCGAGGGCCAGCGTCTCGCCTGGGTGCGTCCCAACCAGCTCCGCGACTATCCGATGCCGCCCGCCGACGAGCCCCTGGTGGCGATGCTCCGCGACCTGCTCTAGCCGAGAGGTCTTGCGCGGGGTGCCAAGGCCCGCTAAGCCCTGACCGAGTTTTCACCGCCAGCCGAAGGGAGGCCTGCATGATCCGGTACATCCAGCGCCAGTCCCGACAGCCTGTGCGGGCCCCGCAGCGTTCCGTTGCGGGGCTGGCCGAAGGCTGAACCGGCGCTTTCCCAGCGCCCGTCATCGCCGGCCTGCCCCGGCGGCGCGCCCGCGCTGCCGTCCCCTCGCGCATCCGCAGGGGCGCTCGCATCTCGACACGACCTGGAACCGGACCCTCGGCGGCGGTCGCCGCGGCGGGTCCCGCTTCGCGAGATGCCCATGGGCCAGATCAGCCTGCGCGCCGTCACCTTCGTCGGCGCCGCTCCCCTCTTCCGCAACCTCGACCTCGTGGTCGCCGACGGCGACCGGGTCGGCCTCGTCGCCGGCAATGGTGGCGGCAAATCCACCCTGCTGCGCTGCCTCGCCGGCGCGGCCGAGCCGACCGCGGGCGAGATCGTCCGGTCCCGCGGGCTGCGCGTCGGCCTCGTCGAGCAGGACGTGCCGCAGCCCCTCCTCGACCTGCCGCTGGAGGAGGCGGTCCGCCGCGCCATTCCGGCCGGGGAGCGGGCCGCCATGGGCTGGCGGGTCGATCTCGTCCTCGACGAGCTCGATACGCCCGCCGAACTGCGCCCGCGGCCGGTGCGCGCGCTGAGCGGCGGCTGGCAGCGGCTCGCCCTCGTCGCCCGGGCCTGGATCGCCGACCCTGACCTGCTGCTGCTCGACGAGCCGACCAACCACCTCGACCTCGCGAAGATCCGCCTCCTGGAGGACTGGCTGACCAGCCCGCAGCGCGACGTGCCGATGGTCGTCGCCAGCCACGACCGCCGCTTCCTCGACCGGGTGACGAACCGGACGCTCTTCCTGCGGCCGGACGCGTCGCGGCTCTACGCCCATCCCTACGGCAGGGCGCGGCAGCTGCTGGCCGACGACGATGCCGCCGCCGCCGCCCGCCTCGAACGCGATGCGCGCGAGGTCGTCCGCCTGCGGCGCAGCGCCGGCGCGCTGCGCAACATCGGCATCAACAGCCGCAGCGACGCGGCGCAGAAGAAGTCGATGCAGATGGCCGCCCGGGCCGATGCGCTGGAGCAGACCCTCCGCCCGCCCGAGCGGCCGCGGTCGGCCGACATCCGCCTCGCCAGCCGCGACACCCACGCGCGAGTGCTGCTCGCGGCCGACGACGTCACCGTCCGCGCCCCGGACGGCCGCGCCCTCTTCCGCACGGGCAAGCTGGAGCTGCGGCAGGGCGACCGGGTGGTCCTGCTCGGCGCCAACGGCGCCGGGAAGTCGCAGTTCGTCGCCCTCGTCCGCCGCGCCGTCGCCGGCGAACCGGTGCCGGGAATGCGCATCCAGCCCTCGGTCGTCCTCGGGTATCTCGACCAGGAGATGTCCCAG
This sequence comes from Allostella sp., assembly GCF_041913585.1. Classification (NCBI taxonomy): domain Bacteria; kingdom Pseudomonadati; phylum Pseudomonadota; class Alphaproteobacteria; order Rhodospirillales; family Allostellaceae; genus Allostella; species Allostella sp. The sequence continues at coordinate 8,157 of NZ_JAYSFE010000037.1, read as the reverse complement.
CTGGACGCCGCCCGCACCCCGCACGACCTGCTCGCCTCCGCCGTCCGGCTCGGCGACCAGCGGATCACCAGCCTCCTGGCGGGCGCGGGATTCCCCGTCGACCGGCAGCGGCAGCCGGTCGGCCGCCTCTCGCCCGGCCAGCGCGCTCGGCTCGGCCTGCTGGCCCTGCGCCTGGCCGAACCCAACTTCTACCTGCTCGACGAACCGACCAACCATCTCGACATCCCGGGGCGCGAGCGGCTGGAAGCCGAAATCCTGGCCCAGGGGGCGACGGCCCTGCTCGTCTCCCACGATCGCAGCTTCGTCGCCACGGTCGGCAGCCGGTGGCTGCGGATCGAGCGCGGCCGGCTGGTCGAGCTGGAGGCGCCGCCGGGGGAGGGCTGAATTCAGCCGCGGGCGGGCGGCGTGTCGGCCGCGAGCGCGTCGGCCAGCCGCATGGCGGCGCTGCCCGGCTGCAGCGGGCGCTGCTGCGCGGCGTGCGGCGCCCAGCCGGTCAAGGTCACGACCTCGAAGGTCGCACGCACCCGGCCTTCCGGTCCGGCGAAGCGCTCGGCATAGATCTCCGCCGCGCGCAGCAGGGTGGCGCGCCGGGTGCCGCCCCGCCGCCGCAGCGCGACGGCGTTCGCCTCGCCCATGCCGCGCAGATCGCGCATCAGCCCGATCGGATCGGCATAGGTCACGGTGATGCGATCGGTATCGACGACGGGCAGCGCGAAACCCGCCCGCTGCAGCAGCGCGCCGGCGTCGCGGCCGTCGGCGAAGGGCGAGACGCGCGGTCCGGCGCCGCCCTCGACCTCGATCTCCGCGGCCAGCCACGCCTCGCGCAGCTCGGCCAGCGTGTCGCCGCCGAGGAAGGCGGCGAGAAACAGCCCGTCGGGCCGGAGCGCGCGCCGGATCTGCACCAGGGCGCCCGGCAGGTCGTTGACCCAGTGCAGGTCGAGGCAACTGAGGGCGAGGTCGAAGCCGCCGGCGAAGGGCAGCGCCTCGGCATCGGCGACCACCGCCCGCGGCAGGCCGCGCACCAGCCGCTCCGACAGGTCGACATGGACGACGAACGGCGCGCCGCCGCGGGCGGCGAGCGCCCGCGCCATGACGCCGCCGCGGGCGCCGAGGTCGAGGATCGCCCGGAACTCGCGCCGCACGTCGTCGAGCCGGTCGGCCAGGCGCGCCGCCACCTCCTCGAAGAGAAAGGCGTGGGCGGCGAAGCCGGGGGCGGCACGGTCGCGGTTCCGTCGCACCGACCGGCGGTCGAACACCTGGATTCCCGGCGGCAGGGTCGCCGGCATGCTTTCGGCGGAGGAGGTCATGGCTCTAATATGGCGGCCGCATCATGCAGACGCCACGGTCAGCGGCGGATCTGGGGCGGCGGGCGGTCCGTGCGGCCCATGCCGTCGGCCGGCGGGTCGTCGACCTGCTGCTGCCGCCGCGCTGCCTCGCCTGCGGCGAGATCGTGTCGGCCGACGGCGCGCTCTGCCCCGCCTGCTGGTCGAAGGTCGCCTTCGTCGCCGCCCCTTCCTGCCGGCGCTGCGGCGTTCCCTTCGCCTTCGATCCCGGTGCCGGCGCCGAGTGCGGCGAATGCGCCCGGCGGCCGCCACCCTTCGAGCGGGCGCGGGCGGCCCTGCGCTACGACGATGCCAGCCGGCCGCTCATCCTCGGCTTCAAGCATGCCGACCGCACCCATGCCGCGCCGGCCTTCGCCGCCTGGATGGCGCGCGCCGCCGGGCCGCTGCTGGCCGAGGCCGACGTCATCGTGCCGGTGCCGCTCCATTGGACGCGCCTCGTCCGGCGTCGCTACAACCAGGCGGCGCTGCTGGCGCTGGCGATCGGCCGGATCGGCGGGCGGCCCGTCGTGCCCGACGCCCTGGTCCGCCGCCGCCGCACGCCGTCGCAGGGGCAGATGCGGCGCCTCGGCCGCTTCCGCAACGTCGCCGGCGCCTTCGCCGTCCACCCCCGCCGGGAAGACCGCATCGCCGGCCGCCGCGTGCTCCTCGTCGACGACGTGCTGACCACCGGCGCCACCGTCGAGGCCTGCATCCGCGCGCTGCGCGCCGTCGGCGCCACCGCCGTCGATGTCGTCACCCTCGCCCGCGTGGTGCGGGAGGACTAGGAGGCTCCGAGGAAGCCCTGGATCTTCTTCGCCATCTGGTCGCCTTTCGTCTCGTGGGTGAAGAAGGCCTCGAGGCGGCCGTCGGGGCCCATCAGGTAGACGAAGGCGCTGTGGTCCATGGTGTAGCCGAGCGCGCCCTCGACCGGGACCTTCTTGAAGTAGACGCGGTAGGCGCGGGCGGCGGCGGCGATCTCCTCCGGCGTGCCGGTGAGGCCGGTGATGCGCGGGTCGAAGGCCGAGACATAGTCCTTGAGGACGGCGGGCGTGTCGCGCTCGGGATCGACCGAGACGAAGAGCGGCTGCAGCTTGGCGGCGGCCGCCGGCCCCAGCGCGTCCAGCGCCACCGACACCTCGCCCAGCGCCAGCGGGCAGACGTCGGGGCAGTTGGTGAAGCCGAAGAACACCAGGAGATGGCGGCCGGGATAGGAGGCCTGGGTCACCCGCCGGCCGTCATGGTCGACGAGCGCGAAGTCGCCGCCGATTTGCGGACCCGCCTGCTCGACGAGCCGGTTCATCTGGGCCGGCCGCATGACCCAGAGGGTTCCGAGCACAGCCGCCAGCAGGACGAGGCCGACGGCGAGGATGAGGATGGCGCGGCGGGCGGGAGGGCTCATGGCCGCCTATATGGACCGCCCGCCCCGGCCGCGCCAGCCACCCGCGGTCAGTAGCCGCGGGTCCGGTCGACGAGGTTGACGAGCGGCCGGCCGGCCTGGACCCGCCGCAGGTTGTCGACGATCTGCGGCGTCGCCGTCAGCGGGTTGGTCAGGGCGGCGGCATGGGGGGTCAGGATGACCTTCGGGTGCGACCAGAAGGGATGGTCGGCCGGCAGCGGTTCCTGGCGGAAGACGTCGAGGGCGGCGCCGGCGAGGCGGCCCGAATCGAGCGCCGCCAGCAGGTCGGCGTCGACGACGTGGCGGCCGCGCGCGCAGTTGACGAGGAAGGCGCCCTCCGGCAGGCCGGCCAGCAGCCGGGCGTCGACGATGTTCTCGGTCTCGGCCGTCAGCGGCAGCAGGTTGACCAGGATGTCGGTGCGGGCGAGGAAGCGGGTGAACCCGTCGGCGCCGGAGAAGGTCTCGACGCCGGCGAGCGCCTTCGGGGTCCGGCTCCAGCCGCCGAGCGCGAAGCCGAAGGGCGCCAGCTTGTGGAGCGCGTCCTGGCCCAGCTCGCCCAGGCCCATGACGCCGACGCGGCGCTGTTCGGGGTGCGGCTGCGGATGCACCTTCCACACGCGGTCGCGCTGCTGGGCGGCGTAGGTCGGCTCCTGGCGGTGGAAGCGCAGGACCTGGAGGACGACGTACTCGCTCATCTCGGCCGTCATCGACGGATCGACGAGGCGGGCGAGCGGCAGGTGCTTGGGCACCGTCGGGTCGCCCAGGATGGCGTCGACGCCGGCGCCGGTCGCGAAGATCGCCTTCAGTTTCGGCAGCCGCTGGAACAGCCCTTCCGGGGCCTGCCACATCAGGACGGCCTCGACCTCGTCCGGGTTGCCGACATCGGGCCAGTAGCGGATGTCGATTTCCGGCATCAGCCGGCGCATCTCGGGGGCCCAGACGTCGCTCGAGGGATGCACGCGGCTCACGATCACCAATGCCATCTCAGGTCCTCACCACTCCCGATTCGACCGCCTCCAGGCGGAGCGCCGCCGCCATCAGCGCCTTCGTGTAGTCCATCCGCGGGCGGTCGAAGATCTCCGCCGACGGGCCCGTCTCCACCACCCTGCCGTCGCGCATGACGATGACGGTGTCGGCCAGCGCTCTTACCACCTTGAGGTCGTGGCTGATGAAGAGGTAGGCGAGCCGGTGGCGCGACTGAAGGTCGCGCAGCAGGTCGACGATCTGCGCCTGCACGCTCATGTCGAGCGCCGAGGTCGGCTCGTCGAGGACGACGAAGCGCGGCTTCAGCACGAGCGCGCGGGCGATCGCGATGCGCTGGCGCTGGCCGCCGGAGAACTCGTGCGGATAGCGGTCGGCGGTCGCGGGATCGAGGCCGACCTCCGACAGCGCCTCCTCGACCATCCGGCGGCGCTCGGCCGGGTCGCGGGCGAGCCCGTGCACGCCCAGGCCCTCGGCGACGATGTCCATGACCGAGAGCCGCGGGCTGAGCGAGCCGTAGGGGTCCTGGAAGACGACCTGCATCTGCCGCCGGAGCGGGCGCAGTTCGCGCCAGCCGAGGCCGTCGATCGGCCGGCCGGCGAACGCGATGCGGCCCCGGCTCGCCTGCAGCCGGAGCAGCGCCAGCCCGAGCGTCGTCTTGCCGGAACCGGATTCGCCGACGACCCCGACCGTCTGTCCCTCGCGCACGGCGAGCGACACGCCGTCGACCGCCTTGACGTGGCCGACCGTGCGCCGCAGGACGCCGCGGCGGATCGGAAACCACACCTTCACGTCCTCGCCGCGGAGCACCTCCGGCGCGTCCGCGGGCGCCGTCAGCGCCGCCCCCTTCGGCTCGGCGGCCAGCAGGCGGCGGGTATAGGGATGCTGCGGGTCGGTGAAGACCCGCTCCATCGGCCCTTCCTCGACGACCCGCCCCTCGGTCATCACCAGCACCCGGCGCGCCATGTTGCGGACGATGCCGAGGTCGTGGGTGATGAGGAGCATGGCCATGCCGAAGCGGGCCTGGAGCTCCTTGAGGAGCTTCAGGAGCTGCGCCTGGATGGTGACGTCGACGGCGGTGGTCGGCTCGTCGGCGATCAGGATGTCGGGCTCGGTCGCCAGCGCCATCGCGATCATCACCCGCTGCCGCTGGCCGCCGGAGAGCTGGTGCGGGTAGGCGTCGAGCCGGTCGGCGGCGTTGGCGAGGCCGACCAGCGCCAGCAGCTCCAGGGTCCGGGCCCGGGCCGCGGCGCCGCTCAGCCCCTTGTGCAGGAGCAGCGTCTCGCCGATCTGGCGGGCCACCGTGTGCAGCGGGTTGAGCGAGGTCATCGGCTCCTGGAAGACCATGCCGATGCGCCCGCCGCGGACCTTCTGGAGGACCGCGGGCGGCGCGCCGACGAGCTCGGCGCCGTCGAAGCGGATGCGGGTGGCGGTGCCGTGCCGGGCGTGTGGATAGGGCAGGAGCTGGAGCACCGAGAGCGCCGTCACCGACTTGCCGGAGCCGGATTCGCCGACGATCGCCAGGGTCTCGCCGCGCTCCAGGTCGAAGGACACGCCCTTGACCGCGGCGACGGACCGCTCCCCCTCGCCGAAGGTGACGGTCAGGTCGCGGACCTCGAGCAGCGCCATCTCAGCGGCCGGTGCGGCGCGGGTCGAAGGCGTCGCGCACCGCCTCGCCGACGAAGATCAGCAGGCTCAGCATCAGCGCCAGCGCGGCGAACGCGGTGAGGCCCAGCCACGGCGCCTGCAGGTTGGCCTTGCCCTGGGACAGCAGTTCGCCGAGCGACGCCGACCCCGGCGGCAGGCCGAAGCCGAGGAAGTCGAGGCTGGTCAGCGTCGTGATCGAGCCGTTGAGGATGAACGGCATGAAGGTCAGCGTCGCCACCATGGCGTTGGGCAGGACGTGGCGGATCATGATGACGGTGTCGCCGACGCCGAGCGCGCGCGCCGCGCGGACATAGTCGAAGTTGCGGGCGCGCAGGAACTCCGCGCGCACCACGCCGACCAGCGCCATCCAGCTGAAGAGCAGCATCAGCGACAGCAGCCACCAGAAGTTGGGCTCGACGACCGAGGCCAGGATGATGAGCAGGTAGAGGACCGGCAGGCCCGACCAGATCTCGATGAAGCGCTGGAAGAAGAGGTCGACCAGGCCGCCGAAATAGCCCTGGACGGCGCCCGCGGCGATGCCGATGACCGAACTGGCGAGCGTCAGCGTCAGGCCGAACAGCACGCTGATGCGGAAGCCGTAGATCAGCCGGGCGACGACGTCCCGACCCTGGTCGTCGGTGCCGAGCCAGTTCACCGCGGACGGCGGCGCCGGCGCCGGCACCGTCAGGTCGAAGTTGATCGTGTCGTAGCTGAAGGGGATGAGCGGCCAGACCATCCAGCCCTTGGCGCGGATCTCCTCGGCGATGTCGGGATCGCGATAGTCGGTATGGGGCAGGAAGCCGCCGAAGGTCGATTCCGGGTAGTCGACGAAGACCGGCCAGTAGAGGGCGCCGTCGTACTTGACGAGGAACGGCCGGTCGTTGGCGACGAATTCGGCGAAGAGGGAGACGACGAAGAGCGCGAGGAAGATCCACAGGGACCAGAAGCCGCGGCGGTTGGCGCGGAACGTGGCCAGCCGACGCGCCGTCAGGGGGGAGATGCGCCGGCCGAGGAAGGTCGGCGGCGGAGGCGCGGCCGTCGCGGTCATCAGGCCCGGCGCGCCTCGAAGTCGATGCGGGGGTCGATGACGACGTACATGAGGTCGCCGACGATGCCGAGGAGCAGACCGATCAGGGTGAAGAAGTAGAGCGTGCCGAACATCACCGGATAGTCGCGGTTGATCGCCGCCTCGAAGCCGAGCAGGCCGAGCCCGTCGAGGGAGAAGATGACCTCGATCAGGAGCGAGCCGGTGAAGAGCACGCCGACGAAGGCGGCCGGAAAGCCCGCCACCACGATCAGCATCGCATTGCGGAAGACGTGGCCGTAGAGGATGCCGCGCTCGGGCAGCCCCTTGGCGCGCGCGGTCAGCACGTACTGCTTGTTGATCTCCTCGAGGAAGGAGTTCTTCGTCAGCATGGTCAGGCTGGCGAAGCCGCCGATCACCATCGCCAGCACCGGCAGGGCGATGTGCCAGAGATAGTCGAGGATGCGCGCCGGCCAGGAGAGCTGGGACCAGTTCTCCGACGTCAGGCCGCGCAGCGGGAACCAGTCGAGGAAGCTGCCGCCGGCGAACAGCACCACCAGCAGGACGGCGAAGAGGAAGCTCGGGATCGCATAGCCGACGATGATGACGGCCGAGGTCCAGACGTCGAAGGCGCTGCCGTCGCGCACCGCCTTGGCGATGCCGAGCGGGATCGAGACGAGGTAGACCAGAAGCGTCGTCCACAGGCCGAGCGAGATCGAGACCGGCATCTTGTCGAGGACGAGGTCGACCACCCGTCGGTCGCGGAAGAAGCTGTTGCCGAAATCGAACACGACGTAGCTCTTCATCATCAGGACGAAGCGCTCGAGCGGCGGCTTGTCGAAGCCGTAGAGCTTCTCGATCTCCTTGATGAGCGCCGGATCGAGCCCGCGGGCGCCGCGGTACTTGGACGCCTCGCCCGAGGCGCCGGGGACCGAGCGCTCGCCCGGCTGCGGCGCCGCGGTGTCGCCGCCGGTGCCGCCGACGCGCGCCGTCGCGTCGACCGCGGTGCCCTTGATGCGGGCGATCATCTGCTCGACCGGCCCGCCCGGGGCCGCCTGGATGATGACGAAGTTCACCACCATGATGCCGAACAGCGTCGGGATCACCAGCAGCAGGCGGCGGACGAGATAGGCCAGCATGGGTGCCGACGAAGGTAGCGTCCGCGACAGCAGGCGTCGACAGGCGCGCGAATTATCTCTGTGACAGGAAGGGGGACCGCCGATGGGGGTGCCGTCATGCGGATTTCCGTGACCGAGGCGAAGGCGCGGCTCACCGAGCTGGTGCGCCGGGCAGAGGCCGGGGACGAGGTCATCCTGACCCGCCACGGCCGGGCGGTCGCCCGGCTGTCTCCGGTCCGACCGCCCGGCGACGCGAAATCCCGGAAGGCCCTGCTCGCCGCGGTGCGCGCGTCGGCGGCCGCCAAGGCCACCCGCGGTCCGGATGCCGCCCGCAGCCAGGATTTCCTCTACGACGCGGAGGGCCTTCCCGGCTGATCGACGGGCGGGGCGTCGAGATTGTCGCCGTCACGCCTGCGGCGGCGGTTTCGCGCGCACCGACAACGCATGCGCGCTCTGAGGCGCGCTACCGGTCCTCCCCGCCGGCCATGCGGTGCGACAGCGAGCGCGGATCGCGGCTGCCCCAGGCGCCGTTCTCGACCATCTGGAAGAAGCGCAGGACGGCCTGGTTGAAGAGGTCCGGCTCCTCCAGGTTGATCGCGTGCCCCGTCTTGGGGGCGATCCACAGGCCCGCGGTCGGGATGCAGCGCTTGAGGAAGATGCCGGGCAGCA